>JAURLW010000136.1 GCA_030831005.1 Bacteroidota bacterium | reverse complement strand
GATGATCTTCGTGAATATGCCATAAAAACCCATGCATAATATATTTGTGCGCAAGCCAAGCTGCAGCTTCCATGCCCAGAAAAGAAAGTAATACAACTATAATAAACAAGATACTCATATATGCGATTGAATAATTGCAAAAAATAACAACTGAATCAATAACAGATTCACGGCAAATTGGTTGAATTGATACTTTAAAAATTGCCATAAAATAGCCAACAATAAACTAATCAACCACCAACTTACATAATTGCTTAAAGGCACTCCTACCTGAAACCACTGCCAGTAGTGCAACTTAATAGCTGCAGGTTCCATTACCCAATCAAAAAAAGTTGCAATGGTTGCAGTCGATAAGGGCGCCAAAATTTTATTTGCTGTAAAAGCTTGCGCTAAAGAAGCACTAGCATAAATGACAAAAACCCAATTAAAAGCTATTAACAATGGTATCTGCTGCCACGACAAACCCAATACCGTTGTATATGCATAATGACCAAACAAGATAGACTTATGTACACCCAGCCATTCTACCGCAAAACCAACTGGAAAAACAAGTAGTATCCATTTCCAGATATGTTTATGTTGCGCAGCCACTGCCACAACAAAAAACAACATCATCAAAAGCAAATGCCATGGTGTAGTAAGCTGCATTATAGCTGGCTTGTAAAATAAAATTCCTACAAATCCTATGATATGAAATAGGACTGCAATGAGGGTTAGGTTTTTTGTTGTAAACATAGTTCAAGATTATGGTGTATCCCAAAACCACTCTGCTTCTCCATGTTTTAAATGAAGTATTGAGCCATCTGTTTTGGTTAAGATTAAATTTCCATTTTCATCTACGCCATCTATACGTGCTTCCCAAATCAACTCTTCACTTTTGAATTGCTGCAGTTGCGCTTTTTTGTATAAAAAGGTGTGATAAAAATGAGTAATTTCTTCTTCGTTAAAAGTAGTAATTTGTTTTAATATCGCCGCATAAAGTTCGATCATTAACTCATGAATATCATTAGGTTTGCTCCCTTGATGCAATAAAGAACCCGCATGGGGTAAATCGGCAAAAGGTCCTTCCTGAAAGAGATTAATCCCTATGCCAATAACCGAATAGGCCCATTGTTGACCGCGGATAACATTTTCAATCAATACTCCTCCTGCCTTTTTGTCACCACAAATAATATCATTTGGCCATTTGATAGTACACTTAAGCGTAGGGTAAAAGTTATGGATAGCTTGTAGGATAGCCACTGCAACTGCTTTATTGAAAGCTATCATTTTTGATAAAGGCAAATTTGGTTCTACTAAGATAGACATAGCGATACTCTTGTCTCTTGCAGCTATCCATTCTTTAGAACGCTGTCCTCTTCCCTTTAACTGGAGTCGAGCACTAACAATTTGTCCATTTTGCGCCTTATCGTCATCAATTAAGCGCATGGCATAATTATTGGTACTATCTACTTCATCTAGCTGTATGTGTAGATTATTAAACAGGTCTTTAACGTTTATTGACAAAAGATTTGCTAATTTTGAAAGATATATAAAGTATAGATTACCGAAATATAAAAAACAAATTTAACTAATTAAATGATTGAATCTACCAAGTCAACAAAATCGAATCGATTAAGCCGATCGAGCAAATTATTTAAAACGATTATTAGCGCTATTGAAGAAAAAAAAGGGAATAATATCGTTTCATTAGACCTAAAAAAAATCGATGAAGCTGTTGCAGATTTCTTTATCATATGTGATGTACAATCACATACTCAAATGAGAGCCATCTTAGATAATATAGAAAAGCGTACCGCAGAAGAGTGTGATGAAAAAGCTTACCATAGATCAGAAAGTAATGAATGGTCATTAAGTGATTATATCAATATTGTAATACATGTTTTTGAAGAAAGCCAACGCAAATTCTATGATATAGAAGGCCTTTGGATGGATGCAGATAGAAAAGAACATAACTAAAAAGTAAACGAAATTTCAAAATGGAAAATCAACAAAAAAATAAACTGCCTAATTTTAAACCTTCAAAAGGGCCTAAATTCAATATTTTCTGGATGTACGGCATTATTATTGCTGTTATCATCGGACTTAATATCTGGAATGGTGGTGTAGGAGGCAATTCGGTAGAATATACCTTCCAAATTTTTAAAACGCAGTTTTTAGATAGCAATAAAGTTGATAAAATTTATGTGTACAATAAATCTGAAGTAGAAGTACACGTTAAGAAAGGCTACAAACCAGCTATCATTAATTTTGAGATTGGTTCGGTAGAGCAATTTGAAAAAATGCTAGATGCAGCCCAAGCTAATAAAAGTGAGCAAGAAAAAATCACTCCTATATTTGCAGAACGTGGCAATCTTTTAAGAAGTATTGGCGAATTCATTATCCCTGCATTACTAATGATTGGCCTTTTCGTATTGTTTATGCGTAAAATGGGCGGCGGCGCTCAAGGCGGCGGCGCTGGTGGGATTTTCAACATTGGAAAATCTAAAGCACAATTATTTGAAAAAGGCACTAAAGTGTCCATTACCTTCAACGACGTAGCGGGTTTAGATGAAGCAAAAGTAGAGGTGATGGAAATTGTTGATTTCCTTAAAAATCCTAAAAAATATACCGCATTAGGTGGTAAAATTCCGAAAGGGGCTTTGTTAGTTGGACCTCCAGGTACAGGTAAAACCCTTTTGGCAAAAGCCGTTGCAGGCGAAGCGCAAGTGCCTTTCTTCTCTATGTCTGGTTCTGATTTCGTAGAGATGTTTGTAGGTGTTGGTGCAAGTAGAGTACGTGATTTATTTAAACAAGCAAGAGAAAAATCTCCTTGTATTGTATTTATCGATGAAATTGATGCGATAGGAAGAGCACGTGGGAAAAATGTGATGATGAGCAATGATGAACGTGAAAACACCTTGAATCAATTATTGGTTGAAATGGATGGATTTAGTGGAGATAGTGGCATTATCGTTTTAGCCGCTACCAACAGACCAGATGTATTAGACGCTGCATTATTACGCCCAGGTCGTTTTGATAGACAAATTTCTATTGACGTACCTGATTTAGCTGGTCGTGAAGCTATTTTCAAAGTGCATTTAAAAGGTTTGAAAACAAATGAAAATCTTGACATTAAAAAATTAGCCTCACAAACTCCAGGTTTTGCAGGAGCTGATATCGCTAATATTTGCAATGAAGCTGCTTTAATTGCTGCAAGAAAAGGAAAAGATCATGTAGACCTAGATGACTTTAATGATGCAGTAGATAGAGTAATTGGTGGATTAGAAAAGAAAAATAAAATCATTTCTCCAGATGAGAAAAATGTTATTGCTTATCACGAAGCTGGACATGCAGTAGCAGGTTGGTTTTTAGAACACGCTTACCCATTAGTAAAAGTAACTATAGTGCCTCGTGGCGATGCTGCCTTAGGATATGCGCAGTATTTACCAAAAGAAAAATACCTTACGATCAAAGAAGAAATCTTAGATAGAATGTGTATGGCTTTGGGTGGTAGAGCGGTAGAAGAATTAATGTTTAATAAAATTAGTACCGGCGCATTAAGCGATTTGCAATCGGTAACCAAAATGGCTTATGCTATGGTTTCGGTTTATGGTATGAATGATAAGATTGGAAATATTTCTTTCTACGATCCTAATAATGAGAATTCATTCTCTAAACCTTATTCGGAAGAAACCGGAAAAATGATAGATGATGAAGTAAGAATTCTAGTAGATACCTCTTACAAAAGAGTAAAACAATTATTGCAAGATAAATTTGATGCGGTTAAAATTATCGCAGAAGAGCTTTTGAAAAAAGAAGTATTATTTAAAGACGACTTAGAAGTATTGATTGGCAAAAGACCATTCCAAGAAGAAAACGAAGCACCTAAAGAAGAAACAGCAACTGCTCAAGCAAGCGTTTCACCTTCTTTAGCAGCAGAAGAAACAATTTCAACAACAACAGAAGCTTAATAAACTAAATAAGCGATGCTTAAAAGGCATCGCTTTTATTTTTTATGGAAACCTATACTACCTCCAGAGGCCGAGAAAATATTTTAAGAAATATTAGAAAAGGATTACACGCCTATAGAGCACCAATGCCTTTTCCAGAAGCTGATAAAACAAATCTGCAAGACGCTCTTGCCTATACTAATGCAAGTGTAGATGAATTATTTGCTACAGAATTTATTCAATTAGGTGGAAAATTTATTTATTGTGCCAACGAAGCAGAAATGCATGCAAATATTATCCAGCTTATCGATCAGCAAAACTGGAAGCAAGTACTTTCTTCAGACGCCACTACCTTAAATCATGTTAATCAGTTAAGTCCGCAAGCTATTACAACCATGACGCCAGAGAATAGCACGGCAGACGCATGCATAACGCTATGCGATTGTGCAGTTGCAAGAACAGGCTCATTCCTATTCTCAAGTAAACAAATGATGGGAAGAACTGCTCCCGTTTTTTATCCAGCACATATTGTAGTACTTTATTCCGATCAAATAGTATTAGATATCCAACATGCTATAGATTATGTAAAAGAACATAATCCAGATGGATTACCTTCCATGATTAATTTAAACACAGGGCCAAGTAGAACTGCTGATATTGAAAAAACCTTAGTGGTCGGTGTGCATGGTCCAAAGGAAGTATATTGTTTATTTGTTCAACGATAACTCCCCATCACGTTCATGAACCAGCCCTTTGAAGTAAGCGGACAATTTATAGATTTATTTTCCCGCACTATAAAAGCGGCTAAAATTACCGTGCTTCATGATTGCATTCATGCTATCACAGAACTAGAACATGCACCCAATAATTATATCCTCCCGGGTTTTATAGATGCGCATATTCACATAGAAAGCTCCATGCTTACGCCTGCAAATTTTGGCGCTATAGCCGTAAAACATGGTACCGTAGCAACCGTTTCCGATCCGCATGAAATAGCCAATGTATGCGGCGTTGCCGGTGTTGACTACATGATTGAAAACAGCAAACAAAGTCCCTTTAATATCTTTTTTGGAGCACCCTCTTGTGTGCCTGCAACTGCTTTTGAAACAGCAGGCGCTTGCATAGATGCTGATGCTATTTCGCAATTAATACAAAGGCCTGACATATGGTACCTTACCGAAATGATGAATTACCCCGGTGTATTGCATAAGGACGAAGAGGTTTTAAAAAAAATTAAAGCAGCTCAATTATTTAATAAACCTATAGATGGTCATGCTCCTGGACTAAGAGGAAAAATGGCAGCAAGTTATATTGATGCTGGTATTAGTACTGATCACGAATGCACCACTTTAGAAGAAGCCTTAGATAAAATACAATTGGGCATGCAAATTCTCCTTAGAGAAGGTAGTGCAGCAAAGAACTTTGACGCTTTACATCCTTTACTAGAAAGTTTCTCCAATAATTGTATGTTTTGTAGCGATGATAAACATCCAGATGAATTAATAAAAGGACATATCAATGCATTAGTGCAACGTGCTATCGATTTAGGATATAATCTTTTTGATGTATTAACTGCAGCCTGCATAAATCCAATTAAGCATTACAAATTACCTATGGGTATGTTGCGTGTTGGAGATACTGCTGACTTTATCATTACGGAGGGGCTTTCCTTTAATACGATAAAAGCTACTTACCTGAAAGGAAAATTAGTTGCTGCAGATGGACAATCATTGATAAGCGTTCCTGCACAAGGTATTATAAACAACTTTAAAGCGCAAGCATATGAAGTTAGTGATTTTGCTATTGCAGCGCAGCCAACAACAAAACAAATACGTGTCATAGAAGCCATAGAAGGACAGCTTATAACTACTTCCTGCCTTCAGGATGCCAATATCCAAAATGGCTTTATCGAAAGTGATCTTGCAAATGACGTTTTAAAAATGGTAGTTGTCAACCGATATACTACACATACCCAACCGGCTATTGCCTTCATAAAGAATTTCAATTTAAAGGAAGGCGCTATTGCCAGTACAGTTGGGCATGATTGCCATAACATCATTGCTGTTGGAGTAGATGATGATAGCATTTGTAAAGCGGTCAATCTTATTATTAAACAACAAGGGGGTATTGCTGTGGTTGGTATAGATCAACAAAGTTGCTTAGCCTTACCCATTGCGGGTTTAATGAGTACTGAAGACGGGGATACCTTAGCGCAAGCTTATACGGATATAGATGCAGCAGCAAAAAAATTAGGTACTGCCTTAAAAGCTCCATTTATGACCTTGTCGTTTATGGCTTTACTAGTAATACCTAATCTCAAATTAAGTGATAAAGGTTTATTTGATGGCGTTGCATTTACTTTTACGCCCTTACAATTATAATGCCTTATAAGCTTTCAATCCTTCTTCTAAGCAATCCATTGCTGCGTTTATAGCCTCTAGATTTAATACATACGCCAAGCGCACTTCATTTTTCCCTTGTCCAGGTGTAGCATAAAAACCTGCAGCAGGAGCCATCATTAGGGTAGCATTTTGATATGAAAAATGCTCTAGCAACCATTGACAAAATACTTCAGTATCGGCAACTGGTAATTTAGCCATAGCATAAAAAGCTCCGCCCGGATTAGGACAAAACACGCCTTCCATAGCATTTAGGCGCTTCACTAATAAATCTCTACGTTCGTTATAAGCAGCATGAACCGCATCAAAATAATCGGCAGGTAAATCTACAGCTGCTTCTCCAAGAATTTGAGCAAAAGTTGGAGGGCTCAATCGCGCTTGTGCTAATTTCATAGCAGCGCTTGATACTTGTTCGTTTTTAGTTATAAACGCACCAATTCTGCCACCACACGCACTATAACGCTTAGAAATGGTATCCATCATAATTACATGCTGATCCATTCCTGTTAAGCTTAAAGCCGAAATGTGTTTTCTACCATCATAGCAAAATTCACGATACGCTTCATCACTAAACAAAAACAAATCGTGCTTTAAACAAATATCTTTGAGCACATTCAATTCTTCCAAGCTGTATAAGTAACCCGTTGGATTATTAGGATTACAAATCATGATCGCTTTTGTTTTTGGCGTAACTGCTTTTTCAAATGCTTCGATAGCAGGTAATGCAAATCCGTTTTCAATTGCCGAAGGGATAGGCACTACTTTTACACCAGCTGCAATTGCAAATCCATTATAGTTAGCATAAAAAGGTTCTGGTATAATAATTTCATCTCCAGCATCTAAACAACTCATGATGCCAAAGGAAATAGCTTCAGAGCCACCCGTAGTAACAATAATTTGATTTTCGTTTATATGGATATTATTTCTTTCATAATAGGTTACCAGTTTTTTTCTGTACGATTCAAAACCAGCACTATGGCTATATTCCAACACTTTCATATCTACATTTCTAACGGCATCTAAAATTGCTTTAGGCGTTTCAATGTCGGGCTGACCAATATTTAAGTGATATACTTTTACGCCTCTTTTTTTTGCAGCTTCTGCAAAGGGGACTAATTTTCTGATAGGAGAAGGTGGCATTGCTACCCCGCTAGATGAGATATTTGGCATAGCGCAAAATTAATTTAAAAAATGCTTTAATTAAAATAAAAAAG
>JAURLW010000135.1 GCA_030831005.1 Bacteroidota bacterium | reverse complement strand
TGAATACCATGAGTTCACGCCTCCTACAATAACTTTATTGGTGTCTAATGGGCTAACGGCTATCGATAAATCATACCATCCTTGCCCACCGCAACTTGCGCCGTTTGCATTATTCGCCAAAATATTCTTTGAACAAGAGCTGTCTGTCATAACCACTCTAAAAGTTTTTCCTGAGTCAGATGATGCGTAAATTGCTGCAAGTCCAAAATCAGATGTCTTACTTACAACGGCTTTGATACAATTAGCAGCGGCTGTAGTTTGAGCAAATACAGCGCGTTTGCCACCTATAATGCCAGAAGATGCTTGCCAAGTATTGCCTCCATTTGTACTATAAAAAACAGTGCCTAAAATAAAGTTGCCCGTTTGCTCATTATAACCAGAGGCTAATACAATTGAGGTGTCAGCTACATTGTATTCAATTTGCTTAAAATGACCACTTGCTTTAATAGACCATGTTGCACCACCATCAGTAGATTTGAAAATACCTTCAGAGGTAGCTAGTAACAGGGTATTTGTATCTAATCTATTTATCGCTAAATCATTTGTAAGTCTTAATTGACTTGCTGTATATTTAAAGCCAGTAGTATCCCATGTGTTACCACCATTAGTAGATTTAAGCAAACCAATACTATAATTGTCGGCTGCATTTCTATCTCCAGTGCAAATGAAAATACTGTTTGGATTACCCGGATTGAATTCAATATCAGACACGCCCAATGTAGGCATATTGTTATATACGGGTGCCCAAGAAAGGCCACCATCTGTAGTTTTCCAAGGTCCTCCTCCTGCTGAGCCAATCCAAAAGGTATTTGCTTCAGTAGGGTGAAATGCTACGGTATTTATTCTACCTATACCTTTGCCATTACCAACAGAATTGTTGGGACCTTGAAATGACCAATTGTCAAATCCTGCTGTTGTTTTAGCAAATTGATTTCGCTTTGCTTTTTGGGCTTGCATAAAATCCCATGCTGTTTGTTTTGCAGCCGGACCTACTAGGTTGCCATTGGTATCGGTGTGTTGTTCCCAATACCATTTCCATCGGTCAAAGTGATAGTTTTTTCCTTCAGGGATATTATACTTTTCATCTTTATCATCGCCTGCTTCACGGGTACTACGAACCTGTTCTTGGTAGTTCAGAATAGCATTGAAATTTCTTGTAGGACCTTGCTGTGTATGCAGCCAGTCTTGAGCAGTTGAAATTTGACTGCTTAAGGCAAGTGCGGATATAAGAAAGATTTTTTTCATTTTATGGATTTATTATTGGTTGTAATTGTTTAAATGAAAGAGATTTATAATACCAAGTATTCTTGTGGAAATATACAATACATTGATTTGGTAATTGCTTGAAGAAGCTTGGAATTTTATATCTGCCATTAGGCATAGGATAAAATTCAAGGCTATCATTTTGTATTAATGGATCAGATCCAAGTAGTTGAGCGCTATAGTGAGAAGTGCTGAAAACCGCATCGTTTGTATTTGCGGTAGGGTTATTGTAATGATTAATTTTTCTTACACGAACGACTCTCCAAATAGTATTATACTTAAAGTAAAACTCATCAGCAGTAAATCTTTGTTGCCATTTTGCTAGAATTAAAAATTCTTGCATAGGGTTAGTTTCTTTTCTGCCTTGAAATGTGGTTTGTGTGTTAGCTTCAAAAACAAGTAATTGTGTATCTTTTTTTAAGACGATTTTTTTAGGAGCAGCATAAATAGATTCCTTTCCTATTGTAAAAGAAAGTAGTAAGGATAGAGTAGCAATTGAATTTGAAAAGTTCATAAATCAGTAATGCAAATTACAAAAAAAACACGTAGATTTTCTACGTGTTTAATTCAAAAGCGTTTATGATATTACTTTTTTATTTTCATTTCTTTAAACAACCAAGAAGCATTGCCCATTTTTTCTATGATAAACAAAGTATATCTTACATCTAGTGTGATATTTCTGCAAATATTTGCATCGTAATACAAATCACTCATAGTGCCTTCCCAAACGCGGTCGAAGTTAGTGCCTATTAATTCACCGAAGGCATTTAATACCGGGCTTCCTGAATTACCACCAGAAGTATGGTTGCTTGCAATAAAGGCAATAGGCATACGTTTGTTTTCTCCCCATTTGCCAAAATCTTTTTTTGCCTGTAAAGTTTTTAATTTTTCTGGCACTTTAAATTCTTCAACATTTGGATTGTCTTTGAGTATCGCTTCATCTAAAAAGGTTTGAAAGCTATATCCTGACTCACTTTTAGGGTCTATGCCTTTTACAACACCATAGGTTAATCGTTGTGTAAAATTAGCATCCGGTGCAAAATCAGAACGGTCACCCATTAATAAAGTGTTATACGTATATAAACGATTCCAATAACGCATCGATTGATTATAATTATTTAAAATTGGGTTTATTTTTTTGGTTCTGTATTCCATAATGGAATTGTATAATTTCAATGCTGGATCATTCGTGACAGTTTCAAGAGAAGGCTTGTCGCTTTCTAAAAAAGCTACAAGCTCATTTTTATTAGCAAGTAAACTTCTTGAATAAATACCATTCGACCATCTTCCAAAATCAGCTCGATATTGTTGGTATTGATTTGTAAATTCATTGGCAATTTTACTAGCACAATTTTTAAAGTACAAAGGCATCAGAGCGTTAAAAACTTGAGCATCTGTAGCAGGATCAAAATCTTTTTCAAAAGCTAAATAGCTTGCCTTAAGGGAAGCTAATGAATCTTTTAATGCAAGTCCTTTTAAATTGCTTATTGCTTTTCTAATTTTTTCTAATAATTGACCTTGTTGTATAAGCTCAATACTTAAAACGGCTTCTTTTATATACTCTTCTGTTTTAATACTGCTATTCGCTGCATTACATGTAGCATCCATAGATTGTAAAATCTCTGAGGCTTTACCAGACACGGCACTATCCATAAGATGTAAGTTGAGCCATGTCATAAAACGAGTTTCCTGCTCTCTTTTTTTGTCTAGAACACGATTTTGCTGTAAGCCTTTTAATTCTCCTTGCCATTTTTTCCAACCATTAGCAATGCTTGCTCTTTTAGCGGTATATTTTAAAAATACAGCTCTGTCGGCATTCATATTTTTTGTCATAGCTTCTAAGCGCAATGTGCGAGCTTGAATTCTGATGGGGTCTATGATGTTTTGAATTTGTGCTAATTGATATGATGAGATATAATTTTGTGTAGTACCTGGGAAGCCATAAACCATTGTAAAATCACCTTCTTTGATTCCTTTTGCATTAATCGTTAAGAAATTATTTGTTTTATATGCACGATTGTTTTTAGTATAGTTAGCTGGTTTATTAGCGCTATTGGCATATACTCTAAATAAACTGAAATCGCCGGTATGTCTTGGCCACATCCAATTGTCGGTATCTCCACCAAATGCACCAATGCCATTTTGAGGAAAGCCTACTAAACGCACATCAGTATAAGTTTCCGATACGGTTACCCAATATTCGTTACCGTTGAAAAAAGGCTTTATTTGAGCATCTAAATGTGTGGCAAAACGATATCCTTTTTCTAAGCCGCGAATGCGAGCATCTACAATGCTATCACGCTCTTCATTTTTCATGGCAGGGTAGATTTCATATAAAATCAAGTCGGTAACATTCACCATTTTTCTAACAAATGTTACGGTTAATCCGGGACATGGAATTTCTTCTTGTTGATTTTTAGCCCAAAAACCGTTGGCAAAATAGTCTTTAGTTGCGCTACTTATCTTTTGTACGGCACTATAACCACAATGATGATTTGTTAATATCAATCCATTAGATGAAATGACTTCACCAGTGCAGCCTTTGTCAAAAATGACTACGGCTTGATTGATGCCCGTCTGGTTATCGTTATATAGTTTAGAAACAGGGATTTTTAAGCCCATTTTCTTTAAGTCGCTTTCCTTCAAACCTAAGTTAGGTGGCATCCACATGCCTTTTTTCGCAAAAGATACCGACGTATAACCAACTAATAGTAGGATAAATGTGGTCTTGAAAAGTAACGAAGAGGTAATTTTTGTGTTCATTGGTTTTGATTATTTCATTAAAAATAATAGGAATATTCAAATAAAAAAACACTTTAATTAGAAAAGTTTTAATGATTTCCTTATATTAGCATTTAATATTTTGAAATAGCAATACGAATATATGAAGAAACTGCTGTTTATTGTCTCCTTTTTAATTGCGTCTATAAGTTATAGCGTTCATGCGCAAGTGTTGTTTACAGCGCCAGATACGGTATGTGTAAATCAACCCGTATATATTAAAAGTAATTTAGCTACCTATAATCCATCTACTATTTTCTGGGGTTTTTGCTCAGGATATATGCTCAATGTGCCTACAGGCGCTAATATTGGCAATAATTTCAATTTGGTTAATCCTAGTGGCATTGAGATTGTAAAAAGTAATAATAGTTATTTCGGTTTTGTAGTCAACAATTTAACTCAAGAATTTTTACGTTTGGAGTTTGGAAACAGTATGGCTAATATCCCTACCGTTACTAATTTTGGAACGATTGAAAATACGATTCCAGCTTTCACGAATAGCATTTATCCTGTACAGGATGAGTTTGGCAATTGGTTTGTTTTTGTGGTTGGAGGCGTTGATTCTGCTACTTCATCTATGGCACGTGTCAATTTTGGTAAAAACTTAAATAGCATTCCAAGTGGGGTTAACTATGGTAATGTTAGTGGTGCTATGAACTATCCAAGAGGGGTTTTTGTAGCTAATGATGCTGGCATATGGACCGCATATTGTGTGAATACAGGCTCTAGTACTTTAGTGCGTTTTGATATTGGAAATAATATACAGTTAACACCTACTGCTGTAGATTTAGGCAACCCAAGTTTTTCATTTGCTGGACCGAGCGATTTGGCTGGCGTTTTTGACAATGGTAAATGGTATTTATTAGTGACCAATGCGGCTAATAATACTTTATCTACAGTATTATTAGATAATCAATTGGCCAATCCAAGTTTTTTCGCTGCTCAATTTGCATCACAAAGTACTTTTAATTCGCCAAGCGCTATTTCTGTGGTTCAAGATTGCGGTGCATATCACGCAATTGTTACCAATTATGACACTCATGAATTAACAAGAGTTGATTTCTCGCCTTCGAATTTAGGTGCAGGGTTCACATTTACTAATTTATCAAATATTGGAAACTTATTGCAGCCAAGTGCGATCTCTAATTTTATTAGAGATAAAGATAATATCTATGGATTTGTAACCAATGTTGGCGATTCAACACTTTCTCGCATTGGATTTGAAAGCTGTAATAATGCATTTGCACCAAATGCTTATGAATTAGATCCTAAACCAGTAAGATATAATGCACCCGGCATTTACAATATGTATTGTGCGATTGATGAGGGTATGCCAACGTCACAAGTCATGTGTAAACCAATTGTGGTAATTCCTATACCTGATTTAACGTTATCTAATGATACAACTATCTGCCAAGGGGATATCATTAATATTGTCGCGCAAGCCTTTAATGCCAATAACTATAGCTGGTATCCTAATTACAATATTACAGATACCGCTAGTTTAACCACTTATGTATACCCAGAGTATACCGTACCTTATCATGTGGTAATTTCATTCCCTAATGGATGTATTGTAGATACGGCTATTAATGTGGCCGTTAGTAAAAATAAAGCAGATGCAGGAAACGATAGAACCATTTTCGACGGTGCAAGAACTATTTTAGGTGGACCAAGTACCACTATTGGTTCTAATTTTACCTATTCTTGGTCGCCAACCGATTTTATGACAGAGAGTAATACTGCAACTCCTTACGTTTTGCCTCCATATGATATGACTTATTACTTTACCGTTACTAATGCCATCGGTTGTGTAAGTAAAGATACCGTGGTAGTAAAAGTAACTTGTAATGATCTTAATTTGCCTAATGCCTTTGCTCCTGAAACACGCGTAAATGGAGCTAATAAATTTGGTATAATGAATAACCAAATTGTTCAGTTAAATTTCTTTAGAATTTTTGACCGTTGGGGCAAGCAAGTATTCTTCACTACGGATGTAAGCAAAACATGGGATGGAACATTTAATGGAGAGCCTTGTGGTTTTGGCGTATATGTTTGGGAGGCAGATGGTTTTTGTATCAGTGGTAAGCGAGTTACCAAATCAGGAAATGTAACCTTGATTAGATAATTGCTCATAACAATATAGATTTGATATATAGAAAATGCCCTCTTACAAAGAGGGCATTTTTATTATAGATAATATCTATTTATAAATAATGAATTTGATTATTTTAATTGTCAAAACCTATATACATTTGCACAATAAAAATTAAAAACTATGAGCAATTTTGTAACAGTGGGTCATGCTTTCCCATCATTTAATAAGCAATCAGTAGTATCAATTGAAAAAGGTAAAGAATTTGCTTTTATCAATAATGATAGTTTCAAAGGTAAATGGGCAGTTATGTTTTGGTGGCCTAAAGATTTCACTTTTGTGTGTCCTACAGAAATAGCTGAGTTTAATAAGAATTACAACAATTTCGTAGATCGTGATACGGTTTTATATGGTGCTTCTACAGACTCTGAATTTGTGCATGCTGCATGGAGAAGAGATCATGCTGATTTAAGAGATTTAAAATTCCCAATGATTGCAGATACTAATAAATCTTTAGCAGACGAGTTAGGTATTTTAACGGCTGATGAAAAAGTAGCTTACCGTGCTACCTTTATTATCGATCCAGAAGGAATTGTTCGTTGGGTTAATATCAACGACTTAAGCGTAGGAAGAAATGTAGATGAAGTTTTACGTGTATTAGATGCCTTACAAACAGATGAACTTTGCCCATGTAACTGGACAAAAGGCGAAGAAACCTTAACACACAAATTAGCAGCTGAATAAATCAAAAAAACGTACTTCGGTACGTTTTTTTATAAATCAAATTTTATGGAAAACGAAAAAGCACTGAGTTTATTAAACGAACTCCAACTTAACCCATTGATAGATTCTATTTCTATTAGCAAACTAGCAGCTGTAGATAGCAGAACCTTAAGCGATATCAAATTAAATTTTACTTCTGTAATGGGCAGTAATAATTTTACTTCTAAAAAGGAAAGTTATTTATTAGCCCTATCGGTAGCCATCAATGAAAAGCATACAGCACTTATGCAAGCTTTCGAGCAAGGGGCAATTAATGCTGGGGCAACTGAAGCAGAGATTGCAGAAACCCATGCTTGTGTAAGTGTAATGGTAACGAATAATATTTTCTACCGCTTCAGACATTTTATGCACGGTACAGAATTTTATCAAAATCACCCTGCAGGTATGCGCATGAGTGTAATGATGAATCCGGTATTAGGTAAAGAATTCTTTGAACTGATGAGCTTGGTTCTATCTGCAGTAAATGGATGCGAACGTTGTGTTACATCACACGAAGCATCGGTGAAACAACATGGAGCATCTGAGCCACGCATTTATGATGCTATGCGTTTAGCGGCAGTTATTAAAAGTATTTGCGTTATTATTTAAATTAACTAGTAAGTAAAGGGAGCATCACCGTAAAGGTGCTTCCTTTACCCACTATACTTTCTACCTTCACTTTGCCACCATGGGCTTCTGTCATGGCTTTTACATAGCTCAGTCCTAAGCCAAATCCTTTTATATTATGTAGGTTGCCGGTATGGGATCTATAAAATTTCTCAAAGATTCTTGATTGCGTTTCTTTACTCATCCCAATGCCATTGTCGATAATTTTAATAGCTAAGTAATGTCCTATATTACTGGTGCTAATTTTTATACTTGGAGCATCGTTGGTGTATTTTATCGCATTATCAATAAGATTAAAAATGATATTTGAAAAATGCACTTCATCTGCTTTTAGTTTGAAATTAGGCGCAGTTAAATCGAGACTTAAAGAGCCTTGTTTTTGTTGGATTTGTAAGAGTACATTTTCAGCAATGTGCTCTATGGTTTCGTGCGCATTTACTTCTTGTAAAATCAGTTTTAATTCTTGTCGTTCTACACGTGCTGCTTGTAAGATTTTTTCTACTTGCTTATTCATGCGTTTATTTTCTTCCTTAATCATGCCACTGTAGTATTTTATCTTCTCCGTGTCATGAATTACTTTTTCATTGTTCAACGCATCTACTGCCAATGATATCGTGGCTAAAGGTGTTTTAAACTCATGCGTCATGTTGTTAATAAAGTCATTCTTTACTTCAGCAATTTTCTTTTGATTAAATACCGTTCGTATCGTTAGGGTAAAAGCTGCAATGATAATAGCTGTGAAGATGATAGAGGCAATAATCATCCAGCTAATCTTACTTAAAATATAATT
>JAURLW010000134.1 GCA_030831005.1 Bacteroidota bacterium | reverse complement strand
TCACTCAAATTTACGAAGGCACTAGTGAAGTACAGAAAATAGTAATCAGTAGAAGTATTCTTAAATAATATAAAAGCCAATCTTTCGATTGGCTTTTTTTATGAGGATAAATGAAAAATCAAACACTTTCTATAAACTATAAGCAAATTTACTGTTTCATTTTCGCCTTACATAAGGTAAATATTTTGTGAATTAGCCCTAATCTTGGTCATATTTAGGGAAACTGCACTTTATTTAGAATCCCTACATGTCAACACTAAATAATTGATTAACAAGTTATTATAAAGATTCATACAGCAACTTAATCTCCTAAATAAAGGTTAAAACACCAAAATAGCCAAATAAAGCGTACCTTTGCGGTTCAATAATATAAGTTCTTACTAATGATTTCTTTTTCAACGCTCTCTATGAGAGCTGAATTAACACGTGCTGTCACGGAAATGGGCTTTGAAACACCCACCCCAATACAGCAATTAGTTATACCACATCTTATCTCGTCTCCGGCTGATATCATAGGCCTTGCACAAACAGGAACTGGTAAAACTGCAGCGTTCGGATTACCACTCCTTCATCACACCGATGTTTCCGTAAAGCACGTACAAGGACTAATTCTTAGTCCCACTCGCGAACTTTGTATGCAAATACAAGTAGAACTCGCAAAATATGGTCAATACATGCCTGGACTGCGCACTTGCGCTGTTTATGGTGGCGTGCCTATTACCAACCAAATTAGAGAGGTGAGAACCAACCCTCAAATAATCGTAGCTACCCCTGGTCGCTTAATCGATTTATTAGAGCGTAAGGCTATTTCTTTAGATCATGTTGAGTATGTAGTACTTGATGAGGCTGATGAAATGCTCAATATGGGTTTTAGAGAGGATATTGATTTTATCCTTGGAACTACTCCTATGCGCAAATATACATGGTTGTTTTCTGCAACAATGAGTAATGAAGTGCGTGGCATAGCTAAACGTTTTATGACTAAATGGGAAGAATTTTCCGTTGCAGCAGCTAATGCTACCAACGAAAATATCGACCATCAATATTATGTAACACAGCACCGTAATCGTTTTGAAACCTTACAACGTTTGTTAGATTTTACTCCGGGTATTTATGGTATCATCTTCACGCGTACGCGTCAAGACTGCCAAGATATTTCTGAAAAGCTAATGAAACAAGGGTATCACGTATCTCCATTACATGGCGATATGGATCAAAAAATGCGTAGCAAAGTATTGGAGCGTTTTAAAAACAGAACCTTACAAGCTATTGTTGCTACTGACGTAGCTGCTCGTGGTATTGACGTAAATGATGTAACACACGTAATCAATTATGAATTACCTGATGATCCGGAAGTGTATACGCACCGAAGCGGCCGTACAGCACGTGCTGGTAAATCTGGTATTTGTATTTCTATTGTTTCTCCTAAAGAAGTAGGTAGCATACGCACTATTGAACGCATTGTAAAAAATAAATTCAATAAATGCGATATTCCGGATGGAGCTGAAATTGTACGTAAGCGTTTATTCCATTTCTTGGAGCAGATTGAAAACGTGCAACCAGAAAGTGAATTTGCAGATGTATATCTGAATATGATTCATGAGAAGTTTGAAACAATGGAAAAAGATGACTTGATCAAACGACTTATCTTCTTACAATTGCAAGAAACAATTCAAACCTATCAAAAATCGCATGATCTAAATGCGCTTAGTGGTGGTGATGCTAAAAATGCAGGCGTTGCAGTAAGAGGAGCCGTTTGGACTCGTATGTTCTTAAACATCGGACAAAAAGATGGCTTCAATGAAGCAAGTCTTACGCAATTTATCTGCGATCAAACTGATTTAAAACCAGATGTTTTAGATCGTGTAACGGTAAGAGATTTAAGCAGTTTTTACAATGTTAAAACAGATGTTGTAGATTTGATTATAGAAAGTATCAGTTCTAAAAAATTCAAAGGACGTAAATTACGTACCGAAGAGGCTGATAAGAAAGATGCATCTCGCGGACCAAGTCGTGGAGGATACGGTGGAGGCCGACCAGGCGGCGACCGCAATGGCGGTGGTAGAAGTTATGGTGGTGGCGACCGTGGCGGAAGAGGTTATGGCGGAGATCGTGGCAATAGCGAGAGAAGTGGCGGCGGTAGAAGTTACGGTGGAGATCGCTCAGGCGGTGGAGATCGCTCAGGCGGTGGAGAACGTGGCGGATATTTCAAATCGAGAGATGAGAAAGCAGGTCGCACAAGCAGTGCAGGAAGAGGCGACAGCTTCAGAGGTGGTGGACGCAACCGCGACTAAAGTAAAAATTCACCAAACTAATTATTAGGTATGCAAAAAGCTATACTCATAATTGGATTCAGTTTAATGCTTTTTATGAGTTGGAGCGCACAAGCTCTAACTCATAAAAAAAAGCATGCAAAAGGCACATCCTCCAAAAACAAACACGTTAGCCATCATAGTAACTATTCAAATGAAATTGAAGGAATAGCCAGTTATTATCATAAAAAATTTGAAGGTAGGAAAACAGCTACTGGTTCCATATTTAAACATAATTTATACACAGCGGCATCTAATCGATTCCCATTAAATACGTACGTAAAAGTTACCAATTTAAATAATCAAAAAGAGGTGTATGTGCTTATTAATGATAGAATGAGTGCAAACAATAAGAGAGTTATAGACCTAACCAATGCCTCGGTAAAAAGATTAAAATTTAAAAGCAGTGGATTAGTAAAAGTTAGACTGACAAAAGTTTCCAAAACTGTTGCAGAAGAATTTATAGCTTCCTATTCTGAAGACAAAATAGAAAATGACACCTCATCATCTGCAGCCAATAAAGCCATTCGAAAAACGCATAAAAAGAAGGCGCTTACTAAAAAACAAAAATCAAATTCTACAAAGAAAGCACCAATAAGCAAAGTAAAAAAGCAAGCCACAAAGCCCATTCAGAAAAAGCCCATTAAAAAAACTGTAAAATAAATAGTATGAATATTCTATTTGCTATACAAGATATACCGGGTAAAGGGCGAGGCATGGTATCCATGCAAGATATTGAAGCCGATAGTATTATTGAGGTAGCTCCTGTGCTCGTAATGACACAGGAAGAACGTATACACTTAGATCAAACAAAATTACACGATTATATTTTTGAATGGAATGCTAATGGAAAAGACCAATGCTGTGTTGCCTTAGGTCATGTTTCTATGTACAATCATAGTTATCAATCCAACTGCGAATATTTTATGGATTATGAACAAGAACTTATGTTTATAAAAACCGTTAGAGCTATTAGAGAAGGAGAAGAATTATTGATTAATTACAATGGCGATTGGAATAACGATACGCCACTTTGGTTTGAAGCTATTAAATGATGCACGCAGCACTCCTGCTTAAGGGTGCGACGCAACGAAAGCTAAATAGCAATTCCCTAGTTTGTTAATAAAAAATAAATACAACAAACTCTAGCAGAATTCTGTTATATAGAATAGATTTGTAGATCAATAATCATGGCGAAGAAACAACCTATAGCACAAGAAAAATCGAGCTCAGAAAGCAATGCAAGCATCTTTGTAAAAGGAGCGCGCATGCACAACTTGAAGAATATTGATGTGCATTTCCCAAAAAATAAATTAATCGTAGTTACAGGTGTTAGTGGATCGGGCAAATCATCGCTTACTATGGACACTTTATTTGCAGAAGGACAACGGCGCTATGCTGAAAGTTTAAGCTCTTATGCACGTCAATTTTTAATGCGCCTAGACAAACCTGATGTTGACTATATTCAAAATATTTGTCCAGCTATAGCTATAGAACAAAAAGTAAGTGCGCGCACGCCGAGAAGTACGGTGGGCAGCATGACAGAGCTTAGTGATTATATCCGTCTTTTGTATGCTCGAATTGGCAGAACTTATTCCCCTAAAACAGACATGGAAGTAAAGCGCGATCGTGTTGAGGATGTGGTTACTTATATAAAGCATCTTAAGCCCTCCAATAAAGTGTTTATTCTTGCAAAATTTAAAACCCATTACGAACGTAGTGTAACTGAAGAAGTACAAGTATTAATACAAAAAGGTTTTACGCGTTTATACATTCCTGGCAAAGGAATTGTAAACATGGAGGAGCTAGAAGAACCTAAAGCAAGCATTGCAAAAAAAGGAAGTACCATCTACCTGTTAATTGATAGAATAGTAGTGACTGAATTTGATGAAGACACCTTGCACCGCATTGCAGATAGTATTCAACTTGCATTTTACGAAGGCGAAGGCGCTTGTGAGTTATCGATTAATGAAAATGAGTTTGTTTCATTTAGTAATAAATTTGAGCGCGATGGCATTCAATTTTTAGACCCTACCCCACAATTATTTTCTAATAATAACCCCTACGGTGCATGTCCTGTTTGCGAAGGGTTTGGCACGGTTTTAGGCATAGATAAAGACCTCGTAATACCAGACACTAGTTTGAGTACCTACGAAGGTGCAGTAGCATGTTGGAAAGGAGAGAAAATGAATAATTATCTTGTTCAATTTATAAAACAAGCCAGTGCTTATAATTTCCCTATACATAAACCAATTGCTCAATTAAGTGATGAACAATATCAATTACTCTGGGAAGGCAATGCCAAAGTAAGTGGCATTCAGGACTTCTTTAATATGGTAGAACAAAACTTATATAAAGTGCAATACCGTGTTTTGCAAGCCCGATTCAGAGGGCGCACAACATGTCATGCTTGTAATGGAAGTAAATTAAGAAAAGAGGCTAGCTATGTAAAAATAGCTAACAAAACAATTGATCAATTAATGCAAATGCCAATACAACATTTGCAAACTTGGTTTGAAACACTTTCTTTAAATCAATATGATCAAGAAGTAGCTAAACGAATTTTTATAGAAATTCATCAGCGTTTAAGAACCATGATGGATGTAGGCTTGAGTTATTTAACTCTAGACCGATCTTCAGCAACGCTTAGTGGAGGCGAAAGTCAGCGTATACAACTTACAAAGTTTTTAGGCAGCAACCTCTCTGACTCCATGTATATTTTAGACGAACCGAGTATAGGCTTACATGCTAGAGATACAGCACGCTTGATAAAGGTTTTAAAAAACCTGCGCGACTTAGGCAATACCGTTATTGTAGTTGAACATGATGAAATGATGATGCGTGAAGCTGACTACATTATTGATATGGGACCATTTGCTAGTTATTTGGGCGGTGAAGTGATAGCGAGTGGCACGTTCAAAGAACTAATAGCTAATCCAAAAAGTTTAACCGGTTCTTATCTTTCCGGGGAAAAACAAATTACTCAGCCTAATCAAAAAAGAAAAGCACAAGGCAAAATAACGGTTGAAGGTTGCAGACAACATAATTTGAAAAACATTGATATTAGTTTTCCATTAGGCGTTTTATGTGTAGTAAGTGGCGTGAGTGGCTCTGGGAAAACAAGTTTGGTAAAGCACACCCTATTACCCGCAATAGAAAAGGCACTTCATATCAATTCTTCAAAAGCAGGAATTCATAAACAACTATCTGGCGATCTCAATAGGATTCAACATATAGAAATGGTGGATCAAAATCCAATAGGCAAATCTTCGAGAAGCAATCCGGTTACTTATATAAAAGCTTATGACGACATCAGAGCTTTGTATGCTAAACAAGGACTTTCTAAAATCAATGGATTTGAACCTAAACATTTTTCTTTCAATACTGATGGAGGAAGATGCGATACGTGCCAAGGAGAAGGCAGTATTTTAGTGGAAATGCAATTCTTAGCCGACGTACATTTACCCTGCGACAGCTGTAAAGGGAAACGTTTTAAAGATGAAGTATTAGAAGTACGTTACAAAGAAAAAAATATTTACGATGTTTTATGCATGAGTGTTGATGAAGCTATTGATTTTTTTAATGAAGAAAAGAAATTAGTAAAAAGCCTTCAGCCTTTAGCCGATGTAGGCTTGGGCTATGTAAGTTTAGGCCAAAGCTCTAATACTTTGAGTGGTGGAGAAGCGCAGCGTATAAAATTAGCTTCTTTTTTAGGGAAGGGCGCTCATAAAGACAAAGTCCTGTTCCTATTTGACGAACCTACTACAGGTTTGCATTTTCATGATATCGAAAAATTATTAAAATCGTTTGATGCACTTATTGCACAAGGTCATTCGATAGTAGTGATTGAACATAATACCGATGTCATGAAATATGCCGATTGGTTAATTGAAATTGGTCCGGAAGGTGGTGAAGAAGGTGGATATCTGATATACGAAGGAATACCTGAGCATTTACACAAAAGTAAAAAGAGTGTAACGGCAACTTATTTGAATTTTTAAAATTGCGCAGCAATTAATTGTTGCGTGTAAGGATGCTGAGCGTAATTATATAATTCTTTAGCAGCAATACGCTCTACAATATGTCCATTTTGCATAACTAGAATGGAGTCGCTCATATACTGTACTACTTGTAAATCATGACTGATAAATAAATAGCTTAAAGACAATTCTCTTTTAAGTAATAAAAACAAATCTAATATTTGAGCTTGTATTTGAACATCTAAAGCGGCTACACTCTCATCACAAATCAATAATCTTGGTTCTAATGCCAATGCTCTAGCTATCCCAATTCTTTGACGTTGCCCTCCTGAAAACTGATGCGGGTATTTATCTAAGGTAGCAGCAGGCATTTGAACTAAATCCATTAACGACAACATTCTTTTTTCTTGCGTAGCCGTATCATAATGAAGCTGCACTTGTAATAATTCTTGCAATACTTCCTTGATTGTTAGTTTTGGATTTAATGAAGCTAAAGGATCTTGAAAAATGAGTTGGATACCTTTTCTAATTTGTTTCCAATCGTTTCGTTTGGCATTCACTAAATCAATATTCTCAAATTTTGCAGTTCCGCTACTAAAGGGTACTAGTCCAAGCAGTGCTTTTGCCAAGGTGCTTTTGCCACAGCCACTCTCTCCTACTAATCCTAGTACTTCGCCTTGATGAATAGTAAAGCTAATATCTTTTACTGGCTGAACTGCTGGTTTTGTTTTTGCAAATAAAGAAGTAAACGACTTGTAACTAACGCCTACATGGTTTAATTCGAGAACAGGCTGATTAGATAATACAGGGGAATATTGCAATGTATATGCTTCTTTTTTGGCAACACTCGGAGCTGCTTGCAATAGCATTTTAGTGTAAGTAGCCTGTGGATTTTCAAAGATCTCTTTTGCTTTGCCTTGCTCTATAACATGTCCTTGTTGAAGCACAATTAAATCATCAGAAAAATACTTTGCTAATTTTAAATCATGTGTAATAAAGATAAAAGCCGTGCCATGTTTTTCTTGCAATTGTTTCATTAGCAAAACAATTTCTAATTGCACTTGTGCATCTAAAGCCGTTGTAGGCTCATCTGCAATAACAACAGGTGGTTTATTGCACATAGCCATAGCTATCATTACGCGCTGCTTTTGACCACCTGATATTTGGTGTGGATATTTATGAAAGAAAAGCGTGGCATCTAATTGCACTTCTTTCAAGGCTTCTTTTGCATGTTCTTCTGCAAGGGCATCAGTACAATTTTGATGGATAGCAATAGCTTCTTTAATTTGATTCCCAATGGTCATACTTGGATTTAAAGCACTCATAGGCTCTTGAAAAATAAGCGCTATTTGCTTTCCACGTAGGGATTGCCATTCCTTAATACTTCTATTCAATAATTGAATTTCCTCAGTGCCTTCATGTAACAATGCTGATCCATGAGCCACCAATGATTTGGGTAATAGCCCCATCAAGGCAAGGGCTGTAATAGATTTTCCTGACCCACTCTCACCCACAATAGCAAGCGTAGATTTTGGATAGAGCACAAAGGAGAGCTCATTAACTACAGTTTTTGCTGCAGCATTAGCAAAGCTAATTTTTAGGTTTTCAACTTTTAAAACTGGATTCACAATAACATTAAAAATGTAAGTGTTTAACTGTTAATCCTTGATTAATTAATTGCTTGAGCGATTCAATCCCAATTTGCAAATGATTATCTACATAAGTGGCTGTAACTTGAGAATCACTTTCTGCTGTTTTAACCCCTTCTGGAGTCATTGGTTGGTCAGAAACTAATAAAAGAGCTCCGGTAGGAATTTGATTATAAAAACCAGTAGTAAAAATGGTAGCCGTCTCCATGTCAATTGCCATGGCTCTTATTTTGATTAGGTATTCTTTAAATTCATCATCATGCTCCCAAACCCTTCTATTTGTAGTATATACAGTACCTGTCCAATAATCGATATTAAAATCGCGAATGGTTGTTGAAATTGCTTTTTGTAAAGCAAAAGAAGGAAGTGCTGGCACCTCTTGAGGGAAGTAATCGTTAGAAGTACCTTCTCCTCTTATCGCTGCAATGGGAAGAATTAAATCGCCCACTTCATTTTTTCTTTTCAAGCCTCCACACTTTCCTAAAAACAAAACTGCTTTTGGATTAATAGCACTCAATAAATCCATCATAGTTGCAGCACTTGCACTACCCATACCAAAATTTATAATGGTAATGCCATTAGCCGTTGCGCACTGCATGGGTTTATCTACACCCACAATAGGCACATTGAACTGTTTAGCAAACATGTTGACATATTTACTGAAATTGCATAGTAGGATATAACTACCAAAATCTTTTAACTCCTGACCGGTATACCTAGGCAACCAATTTTTTACTATTTCTTCTTTTGTTTTCATAAAAAAGATTTTAATAAAGTTATTAATAATTAAATAAAAAAAGGACTCTTCTTTGAAGAGTCCTATTGAAAATTATTAAGTTCTTTAATCTGGTCTATCGCCTTCTAAAAAAGTATTTATCGTTTGAATAGGCGATGGATTTAATGGGCCATGAGCATTATTTGGTGCTACAGAATAGCCACTCAAATACGATTCATTAGTAGCAACACCATTATCCATAGACATGTTTTTACGCATATACGCTGGTACATTTTCAATGTCATCAACATTGTTATTGTTTTTATTGAAACCATTACTCATATTTCTTAAGCGTTCTACACGTTCTTCAAATGCACGTTGTTGTTGCTCGAACAAGCGTTTTTCTTCTAACTCATGTTCTAATAAAAAGTTGTGAGAAGGTTCTGGCTGTGATGCAATAGTCATCTTAGGTTCTTCCGTAACGACTAATGTAATTTCTTCAGCATAAGTTGGTTGCACTGTTTTAGCTATATGCAAATTTGATGGTGTTGTTGATTGCATAGTTGCAATAGGCGTCTCAACAGAAACTATAGCTGCAGATTGCGTATTTACAGTGGCTACAATTGGCGTCTCTACTACTGCTTGTGGGGCAGCAGTAAAACTAGCTGAAGCAGAAGGTGCTTCTGGTGTTACTGGCGCAACGTATGTAGCAGGC
>JAURLW010000133.1 GCA_030831005.1 Bacteroidota bacterium | reverse complement strand
TGAATGCCTAATATGCGCAATTTCTCATAAGCCCTATGTTCTACTTCCGCCGCTGTATACTCGCCCAATTTCAAACCAGGTAGCATTACATTTTGCAATACAGAGAACTCATTTAACAAATAGTGAAACTGAAATACAAAGCCAATGTGTTTATTTCTTATAAGCGCTAATTCAGCATCTCCCTTACCCACCACTGATTGATTATTGATAAGCAAATCCCCTTCAAAATCCGTGTCAAGCGTCGCCAAGATGTATAATAAAGTAGATTTACCACAACCCGATTTGCCAATAACGGAAACAAATTCAGATTCACGTAATTGAAAATTAATATCCTTCAAAACGGGAATCGTAATGGGATCGTGAAACGATTTATGGATATGTCGGGCTTCTAATATGATGTGGCTCATTATTTTCCTCTTATGATGATGACAGGATCAATTTTACTTGCTTTCCTAGATGGAAAAAATCCAGCAAAATAAGTTGTAACCAGAGAGAATAAACTTGCTATCATATAAAATGTTGGATTGTAAATAATAGGATAGGTTTTAATAGTGGGTAAGCTCGATGTATTAAAAGGTATTTGATCTATGATACTCGACAAACCAAAACCAAATAGCAAGCCACTTGCTCCCCCAACAATACCTATACTTAAAGCAATACTTATGAATATAGCATTAACATCTTTCCCTGAAAATCCAGTTGCTTTTAAAATGGCAATGGAATCCATTTTTTCATAAATCATCATGTTTAAAATATTGTAAATACCGAAACCAGCAACAATAAGTAAGGTAATACCTACAGCATAAGAAATCAAACTACGAATAGAACTTCCTGTTTCAAATTGAGCATTGGCTGTCTGCACATCAATGGCATCTACACCAAACTTAGCTTGCATTTCTTTTGCCAAAAGTGGCGCTAGCGATACATCTTTTAATTTGATTTGTAAATCCGTTATATAATTATTAGGCTCCCCTAATAATTTTTGCGTGGTAGCAATAGAACAATAACTTTGAGCTTTATCAATATCTAATAATCCAGATTGAAAATACCCTACTACTTTTAGGGGTACTTGCTCACCCTTTGTAGTGGTTACTTGAATCATATCACCTATATTCAGCATTAGTTTATCAGCTACGCCTTTGCCTAAAATAATACTGTTCGGTACATTTTTTAAATCCATATAATTACCGGCAACGACATAATCTTTAAAACTAAATAAGCGCGATTCGGCATTTATATCTATACCATTAATAACGCCCGTAATATTCATAACGCCTACATTATAAAAAATCTGTGTAGCAATTTTAGGTGCAACGCCTAAGACTCTATGGTCTTGCTGCAAAGCACGCATAATGGTAGCACAATTAAATAGTTCTATGCGTTCTCTTTTCGGCTTTACAGAATGAATAAAATGATAGGTATTTTTATTTTTTTGAACTAAGGCAATAGGTTGCTGCGCATTCGATTTAATGTCTTTATATAATCGAATATGGGGTGTTCTGTTTAAAATTAAACTGTCCAACATGTCGTTTAATCCCGACATAAAACTCAATAAGGTAATAAACATGGTAATGCTGAAGGTAACACCCACAGCAGCCACTAAGGTTTGTTTCCATCGCGCTAATAATAAAGACTTTGCAATGCTTGCAATTAATTTATACTTCATTTATAAAGCCGGCTTTTTCAAAATCGTTTCTTTAGTAATACCCTTAAGGATTTCTACATTATTATAATCTTTAAGACCGGCGACTACCTTTATGGTATCATTATCATTCGTTATAACGGCGGTATCATTACACAAATAAGCTCTCGGTATTAAAAGTGCATTTTGCTTAGCATTCAAAACAATATTAGCCTCGAACGTAATATTGGGATATAATTTCGGAGGCAGCTTGGTAAATTGCGCTTCCACTAAAAACGTTTTACTTCTCTCGTTCATCAAAGGATAGATTTTAGCAATACGCGCTTCAAATACTTGTCCTTTATAAGCGTCCATGGTAACGAATACTTGTTGTTGTAATTGAATTTTTAAAATATCGTACTCATCAATTTGCATTTCTAAAACAAACTGATCTTTGGCACCCACCACCGCTAAGGGCATTTGTGCACTCACCCAAGTTCCTTTTATTTTATCAATCGAATATACCACTCCATTGATCGTACACTTTACGGTATAGTCTTTCAATCTACTTTCTGCTACCGCCAAAGTTCTTTTAGCTTGGTCATCATTGTGTTGTAATTGTCTTTTAAGATCTGCATAGTTTACTTTAGCAGCATAATAATTAGCTTTAGCATTTTCATAATTCAATGCACGAAGTTCTAAATCGGTTTTGGAGCCTATCTCTTGTTTCCAAATTGCTACTTGTCTAAAATATAAACTCGAATCTTGCTTGAGTTTATCTGCAGCCACTTGCATAAATAATTGAGCTTGACGAACTTTTTCTTGATTCGATTTATAATCTGCAAATTGAGCACTTGCTGCTGCATTAGCTACATTGATTTGTTGCTCGGTTTGCTGAATTGAAAATAAGGGCGTACCCACTGAAACGGAGTCCCCTTCGCTTACAAATACCTTTTCAATAATACCATTTACATTAGCAAATACTTGATACTGATCTTTGCTTTTAAGCATACCAGAAGCATATACCGACTCGGTAATGGAAGCAACAATAGGCTGAGTGGTTTCTTGTTTTTTACTACAGGAGAAAAGTCCGATTAGGGATAGTAGTATAACTGCCTTTTTCATAAAACAAAATTACCGATAATTTGCTTTATAAAAAGATGATTTTTATGGCTTCCACACTCGGAGTATTTTTTCTCCTTTTTCATTGCTAATGCGCAGCATATACATACCAGCATCCAGTGTTAAAGGCAAGTTGCTTGTATTTGAAGAAGCATTTAAAGAGACAGGTAATTGATACAGACATTGTCCTATAGTATTAAAAACTTGAAGGGTAAAATTGCTTGGATATGCCAAGGACCATTGTAATTGTAAAGCATCTCCAACAATGGGATTTACACAAGCTACATCCCAATCTATATTTTGGCTACTGGCAATAGCACTAGTGCCGGGTAATCGACGATACCAAATAGGTGCACTTATACTTCGTTTACCATTAATAGTCACATCGGCATAATAGTAGGCTTCATCACCTATTTGTAAATTCAAATCGCTGAAATTTAGGCTTGCTCCATTGCTCGTCACCAAACTAGAAGCTATTGTACCTGAACCAGGCACACCTTTCATAATCGTAATAGCTGGAATTGCATTAGGACTGGTTGGATCTGATGCGGTTACCGTAATTGTAGGCACTAAAGATCCATTTGTTATACTTCCCATATCTTGTTGATTAATGGATAGCATAAGTTTAGTATCGCAATCTTGTGTGGCAAAAAAGCGACGCTTACGCATGGCCTCTAAAAGCGTATTCTTAGTTAATTGCTGCGCTAAAATAGCTAGCCTGCTGGTATTCGTTTTCCCAAAGGTCATGTAATGATTATCATGATCAATAGTAGGACCCACATGATAGCCTTTGGCCAAAGCTTGCATATAATACGACAAGAAACTCATATCACTTGGTGTATCTGTGTAGGTCGTATCCGTAGAAAATGCGGGTCCACTTTCTACTGAGACGCCTACCACTGCTGAGTCTGCTATAGGATTATAAGCACCGTAAAACAAATTATTATAATCGCTTGAGTTGGGATGAGCTAATGTAGCAAATGCATTAGCACTTTTTCGATTTACGATTTGCTGAAACAAACCATTCGGACCTTGATAATCACTTTTAGCAACAAAAATATCATAATTAT
>JAURLW010000132.1 GCA_030831005.1 Bacteroidota bacterium | reverse complement strand
TTTGATAAAAAAGAGGCATACGAATTAAGCTAAATTATTTAAAAAAGAATTTGAATTATATCATTTTATGAATAAGAGCAAAAGCATAGTAGTTGCGAGTCTTCTAATAGGGTTAACCATAACAGCCTGCAATAGCGGATACACTAGACGCAACCCTGGTAAAATCTACGCACCGGATATGACCTATTCAAGAGCGTATGATGCCTATACAGAAAATCCAAATTTTTCGGATAGTCTTACAAGTCGTAAGCCAATTGCGGGAACAGTAGCTGTAGGTCACGATTTACCAGATCATTTAACTGAAGCAGATACAAATGCTCAAAAAGCATTTACTACAACTCTTCGTTTCAATGAAACGGAGTTAAAAGAAGGTGCTCGTTTATTTAATATTTATTGTGCTATTTGTCATGGTTCTAATTTAGACGGACAAGGACCAATTTATACAAATGGTAAATTTGCTGCTATGCCTGCGAATTTAAAAGATGCTAAATATTTGCATAAAACAATCGGTCAAATGTATGCAGCCATTAAGTATGGTAAAAATGCAATGGGGTCTTATGCAAGCCAATTAGATATTAAACAACGCTGGATGATTGTTGCTTATATTAAAAAAGTACAAGCAGAAAACGGAGGCGATCCATTTACAATGGGTACCACTACTACAGCAACTCCACAAGTGGATACAACCAAAATAATAAATTAATTTAATCTAAAAATCTTTAGACGTACTTCTAATAATAACGAACCATGAATGAACGTTTTGAAATATCTTCACGATTACGCAACACAAGCTTAGCTTTGATAGCTGTTGGTATCATTGCTTTAGTAGCAGGATTATTTAATCTAAAATTGAGTCACGATCACGTAGATCAAACTCGCTTTTGGATAGTATTATTACATAATAGTGTATTTTTTGCAATGGTTACCGTTGCTAGTATTTTCATCTTAGCAGCTACTTCACTTGCACAAGGTGGATGGATTGTAGCTTATCGTAGAGTGCCAGAAGCAATTGGTGCAAACATGTGGTTGTTTGGTGGTATTGCTGTTGTAGTATTATTAAGCATTGTATACTTTTTCCAAATTGATGGTCACAATCCAATTTTTCATTGGGTACACCCACATGGCGATGCTATATTAGAAGGTAAAAAAGCATTTTTAAATCCAACGATGTTCACTGCATTTACTGTCATTACAGTTGCACTATGGTCTTATTTTGGATTTAAATTTAGAGCAATTTCTTTAGCACAAGATTTAGCGCCAAAAGGAAAAACAAAATTGTATTTCTATAACATGAAAGTAGCCGCTTTATTTTTAGTGGTATTTTGTTTAACCATGATGAGTACTACTCCGTGGTTATGGGTAATGAGTATTGATGCGCATTGGTATTCTACCTTATTTAGCTGGTATAACTTTGCGAGCTCTTTTGTAAGTGGCATGGCGATGATTATGTTGTGGGTTGTTTATTTAAAAAATCAAGGCAATTTAAAAATTGTAAATAAAGAGCACATCCACGATTTAGGTAAATTCTTATTTGCATTCTCTGTATTCTGGACTTACTTATGGTTCTCTCAGTTCATGTTGATTTGGTACGCTAATATTCCAGAAGAAACAACGTATTTCAAAGTGCGTATGCAAGGTCCTTACAGCATAATTTTCTATGCTAACTTTATCATCAACTTTATCATGCCAATCTTAATATTGATGGCACGTCCAAGTAAGCGTAATTATTTTACTGTTACGTTCATGGCAATGATTATTGTATTTGGTCACTGGTTAGATTTCTTCCAAATGGAAATGCCGGGTCCTTTAGGTGCACACTGGCACTTAGGCTGGTATGAAATTGGCATCTTCGCTGGATTTATTGGATTGTTTATTTTTGCTGTATCAAAAAGCTTAGCTAAACATTCTTTAGTAACAAGTAATAACCCATTATTAAAAGAAACGATCATTCATCAAAGCTAATCTTTGATTTAGGTCATTAAATATTTTTATTAAACTTAAGAAACAGGAACATGTCGGTATTTATTTTAATCACTTTAGTAGTAATTGTATTTGGTATTATCTATCAAATAGCTAAAGCAAGCGAATATGCAGCTGTATTAAACGGCGAAGAAAAAGTAAAACAGCAAACAAATAAGCTAATGGCTAGTTTGTTAGTTGCGTTCTTTTTGTTAGGTATGTATGGTATTGTAAAATGTCATACCGCTTTAATGAAACACATGATTCCAGAATCTGCATCTGTAGAAGGAGTTGGTTTTGATAGCATGTTCACTACTACTTTAATTGTTACGGGTATCGTGTTTGTAATTACTCAAACCTTATTGTTCTGGTTTGTTTATAAATATCAATCAAGACCAGGTTCTAAAGCTGCATTTATTTCTCATAACAATAAATTAGAGTTAATCTGGACAACCATTCCTGCAATCGTAATGGCGGGTTTAGTAGTTATTGGTTTGAAAAACTGGATTACCATTACTTCTCCAGCACCTAAAGATGCACAAATAGTTGAAGTTGTTGGTAAACAATTCAACTGGTTGATTCGTTACCCAGGTAAAGATGGTGTTTTAGGTAAAAGAGATTTTAGAAAAATTAGTGATGAGAACAATGTATTAGGTTTAGATTGGAACGATAAAGACAATAAAGATGATATCATTTCTCAAAATGGCGAATTACATATTGTAGTTAATAAGCCAGTTAAATTAATCATCGGATCTCGTGATGTTATCCATGATGTGGGTTTACCTCATTTCCGTATGAAAATGGATGCGGTTCCAGGTATTGCAACTACTATTTGGTTTACACCAAGATACACCACTGCAGAAATGAAAGTGAAAACTAATAATCCAGATTTTGTGTATGAAATTTCATGCGACCAAATGTGTGGTAAAGGCCACTATTCAATGCGTGGTACGGTAATTGTAGAAACACAAGCAGAACATGATGCATGGTTAGCAAAACAACAGAGCTATTGGGATGTTAATAATGCACCAGCAACGCCAGCAGCTGATACGGCAGCGGTAGCAAGTACCACAATGAACAATTAAAATTCACTTTTCTAAGAAAGTAATAAACATATTAAAATGAACAACGAAGCAATGTTACACGACGCAACACACGCAAGCCATCATGATCATGGACATGAACATCATGAGCAGCATTTTATTACTAAATACATATTTAGTCAAGACCATAAAATGATTGCGAAGCAATTCTTAATTACAGGTATTATTTGGGCTGTAATTGGAGCTTTGATGTCTGTGTTTTTCCGTTTGCAATTAGGTTTTCCGGATAAGACTTTCCCAATAATGGAAAAATTCTTAGGAGAATGGGCGAAGGGTGGAAAATTAAATCCTGAGTTTTATTATGCATTGGTAACTATGCATGGTACTATCTTAGTATTCTTTGTATTAACGGCTGGTTTAAGCGGTACCTTTAGTAACCTATTAATTCCTCTTCAAGTAGGAGCACGTGATATGGCATCGCCATTTATGAACATGCTTTCTTATTGGTTCTTCTTTACAGCAAGCGTATTTATGTTCATTTCTTTATTTATTGAAACTGGACCAGCTTCTGGTGGTTGGACTACTTACCCTCCTTTAAGTGCTTTAAAAGAAGCATCTATGGGTTCAGGTTTAGGTATGGATTTATGGTTGACTAGTATGGCCTTATTCGTAGTGTCTTCATTATTAGGTGGCTTAAATTATATTGCTACCGTATTAAATATGCGTACTACTGGTATGACCATGACGCGTATGCCATTAACTATCTGGGCATTCTTCTTTACTGCGGTATTAGGGGTATTATCATTCCCGGTATTATTATCAGGTTTTGTATTATTGATTTTCGATAGAAACTTCGGAACTTCTTTCTACTTATCTGAAATCTTTATTGGTGGTCGTGCTTTACCAAATGTTGGTGGATCAGCAATTTTATATCAGCACTTATTCTGGTTCTTAGGTCACCCAGAGGTATACATCATTATGTTGCCAGGTATGGGTATGGCTTCTGAAATTTTATCAAATAATAGCCGTAAACCTATCTTCGGATATTTAGCGATGGTTATTTCTTTAATAGGTATCACGGTATTAGCCTTCTTAGTATGGGCGCATCACATGTTCGTAACAGGTATGAGTCCTTTCTTAGGTTCTATCTTTGTATTACTTACCTTGTTGATTGCAGTACCTTCTGCGGTAAAAGTATTTAATTGGTTAACTACGATTTGGAAAGGCAATTTAAGATTTACTGTAGGTATGTTATTTGCATTAGGTTTCGTATCATTATTCATTTCTGGTGGTTTAACAGGTATCTTCTTAGGAAACTCTGCATTAGATATTCACTTACATGATACGTATTTTGTAGTTGCGCATTTCCATATCGTAATGGGTGTTTCTGCATTCTTTGGTATGTTTGCTGGTATCTACCATTGGTTCCCTAAAATGTTTGGAAGATTTATGAATAATACCTTAGGTTATATTCACTTCTTTATTACAATCATTGGCGCTTATTTAATTTTCTGGCCTATGCACTATGAAGGTGTTGCAGGTATGCCACGTCGTTATTATGATTTCTCAGCATGGCAATCATTCAATAGCTTCCAAGGTTTAAATGCATTTATCAGTGTGGTAACTATCATCGTATTCTTTGCTCAAATATTATTTGTAGTTAATTTCTTTGTAAGTATTTTCAGAGGTAAAAAAGTAACTACTCAAAATCCTTGGTCATCACCTACTTTAGAGTGGACTACACCTATCCATCCTGGTCACGGTAATTGGGATGGTCCTATTCCTACTGTTTACAGATGGGCATATGATTATAAAGATAATGGCGAAGGTGGTGATTTCATCGCTCAAAATGTACCTTTAAAAGAAGGGGAAGAAGCACATTAAATTAATAGTATAAAATAAAAAACGCGTTGCATTTGCAACGCGTTTTTATTTTAAGGTAACAACTAAAGAGGTATCTTTTAGGAGTGTAAACTTATTCTCTTCAAATTCTGGTCCTTTTAATAAATACGTTTTATTGAGCGAAACACCATAAGCTTCTGTTGGTGCTCCAAACATATTTTTATCCATTTTATTATTGCTGTTTTTATCGTGCACAATGGCAAATGCATAGCTGCCTTTGGGCAAGAATAAGCTTAGATTACTCCGCAAAGGCTCTTTAAAAACAAGGGTACTATATGCGGCTTTATTATTTTCTGGGAACCCCGTTTCTTTATTAAAAATCGAAATCAATAATTGTCCTTTTTTAGAATTTAAGTTATTGATTTTAATATTGACAGTATACTTTTGCGCTATAACTTCCTTATGTATTGCGCTAAACAAGAATACGGATAATAAAGTTGAACTTAAAATTTTTCTAATCATAGTATTGTTTACCTACCATTTGCAAATTTACTTAATCAGGAGTTCATCCATAAATAAAATACTCGGATTACCTTTTCCCTCATGCCAATTAGCTAATAAGCCTGCATTTTTAGCTACTATTTTAAGATAGCTAGCTTTACAAGGCTTCTTCAAAAGAAAGCACTGTATAGCCTTTGCATCTAGGGTATTTTCAATTTTATTTTTTACAGTGCCTATTAAAGTCCAATGTTGTTGATCATCGCTTTTATAAAACGATACTTCAGGAGGAAATAATATCCAAGCACGAACATCTTGCAAACAATTCAATCCAATTTGTTGGAGATTACTTGACTTTTTTAAGTCTACGATGCATTCCATATCCGTATCCTGGAAACCTTGCCAAGCCGTGTTTAAACGAAAATCTGAAGCACCGTATAAGCCATCTACTAAGGCTTCTTTGCCTCCGCCGGTATAGGAATTTAGATAGGGCGTGTTATAGTTGACAGAGTAAGTTATAACTGTTTTTTGAGCTTTCGATGTTACGATCTTGCTTTGCACTTCGCTTAGTTGTGCATATGCTTCTATGATGCAAGATTGTTTGATATAAAATGGTTTTTCATAGGCTATGAATTTACTTTTAGTTATA
>JAURLW010000131.1 GCA_030831005.1 Bacteroidota bacterium | reverse complement strand
GCAAATGATTATGTATGTGGTACCATGACAATTGAAGGTGCTCCATTCTTAAAAGAAGAACACTTATCTGTTTTTGATTGCGCTAACAAGTGTGGTAAAAAAGGTGAGCGTTATATCCATGCACACGGCCATATTCGTATGATGGCAGCGGTGCAACCGTTTATCTCTGGTGCAATTTCAAAAACAATCAATCTTCCAAACGAAGCTAATATTGAAGAGATCAAAGATTGCTATCAATTAAGCTGGGAATTAGGATTGAAAGCTTGTGCTTTATATCGTGATGGTTCTAAATTAAGTCAGCCATTAAGCAACAAAAGCGATAAAAAGAAAAAAGACGAAACAGCTACAGAAGAAAGTGCAATCAATTCAAATATTGTTGATTTAGGCAAATTAACCATTGATGAGTTATTGGAAGAAGTAAATAAGCGTGTTCAAGATAGTCCAGATACTACATTGAAACGTCAGTTAAGCAGAATTATTGAGCGTAAACAATTACCAGCTAAACGTCATGGCTATACTATTAAAAGTAAAGTAGGTGGTCAAGCCTTATTCTTACGCACTGGCGAATATAAAGATGGAACTTTAGGAGAAATCTTTATTGATATGGCTAAAGAAGGGGCAACAATGCGTAGCTTATTAAATAGCTTTGCAGTAGCTGTTTCAGTTGGTCTTCAGTATGGTGTGCCTTTAGAAGAGTTTGTAGATAAATTTATCTTCACTCGCTTTGAACCAGCCGGTATGGTAGATCATCCGAATATCAAAAGTGCAACTTCTGTATTAGATTATATCTTTAGAGTATTAGCTTACGAATATTTAGATAGAGATGATTTAGTACATGTATTAGATCCGGAGCATGTAAGTAAATTAGATCAAGTAAATCAAGAATTATCACAAGTGCGTATTACAGCGCCTGTTGCTACTAACGAAACGGTAAAAGCAGTAGCTCCTAAACCAGTAGCTGCAGCAGCTATGGCTGTAAATAGTGCAGACACTAAAAAACTAATGGGTACAAGTGCAGATGCACCAGCATGCCGTCAGTGTGGTAATATTACTTTACGAAATGGTACTTGCTATATGTGTCCTAATTGTGGAACTACCACTGGATGCAGCTAATAGCCACTAATTCTTAATACCATAGACCACTCAACTGAGTGGTCTATTTGTTAAAACTCTTTTTTAATTGAAATCATTACTTCGACTCTATGCTAAACAGCTACTCTTGCTTCTTATGCTTTTTGCAGTAAGTAGAGTGGTTTTTTTTGCTATCAATCATAGTAGTTTTAAGAACCTTGGTGTATGGTCATTCTTTAAAATTAGTGTTTATGCATTGCGATATGATCTTAGTGCTATCATGGCACTGAATGTGCTCTATTTTATTGCAGGTATTTTACTTTTCTATATAAAACCCACCTGGTTTAGGTATGCCTTTTATTTCTTCATAGGTGTTAATAGTATAGCTTTTGCATTTGAATTTTCAGATTGGATTTATTTTCAATTTAATTTTAAAAGAGCAACGGCCGATGTTCTTTTATTTTTCACTCGCAAGGGCGATTCCCTTTCTATCCTCCCAGGTTTGTTTAAAGACTATTGGTATCTCCTTGTAGTCTATATCGCCATTATTAATGTATTTTATAGGTTAAATAAAAAATGGACAAAGGCAATAGAACCTGTAGCTTATGCATCTGTTTATCAGAAGACAATAGGTATTGTATTTCATATAGTTTGGATTAGCGGCATTGCTTTAATAGCTGTAAGAGGAGGATTACAATATGTACCTATAGGTGTGCGCAATGCGGTACAAGTAGTAGCAAACAAAGAAGTACCCTTAGTGATTAATACACCATTTAGTATACTAACTACCCTTCAAAATCAGTTTTTAGAAACGCCCAATTATACCGATATAGCTTCCGCAAGGGCGCAAGTAAATACCCTTAAAAATTTCAGTGCCTCATCTTTTCAAAAAAAGAATGTAGTACTTATTATATTAGAAAGTTATTCTAAAGAGTTTACCTCGCTCGGTAAAGCAAAAAGCTTCACGCCATTTTTAGATTCACTTCTACATCAAGGTTTAATCTGTAATAATGCGTTTGCTAATGGATTACATTCTGCAGAAGGAATTCCTGCTGTGTTATCGGGTATTCCATCGTTAATGGATGAGGCAATTTCTGTTTCGCCTTATAGTACCAATACGATACCTTCTTTTGCTAATTTGTTAGCACCTTGTGGTTATTCCTCCTATTTCTTTCATGGTGGTACTAACGGAACCATGAGTTTTGATGTGTATACTGCTGCTGCCGGATTTCAAAAGTATTTTGGAAGAACAGAGTATAATAACGAGGCCGACTATGATGGTAATTGGGGCATTTGGGATGCACCTTTTTTACAACGTGTAGTAACAGAATTGAATAAGGCTAAAGAGCCATTCGTCAGTGGTATTTTTACATTAAGTTCTCATCCACCCTATGCTATCCCGGAGGATTTAAAAAATAAGTTACCAGTTGGTTCGCTTCCTGCACATCAAGCAGTAGCCTATACCGATTATGCACTAAGACAATTTTTTAAAGTTGCAGCAAAACAATCCTGGTATGCTAATACTTTATTTGTTATTACTGCAGATCACACTTCTCCTTTGAGTGTAGATCCATATTATCGATCAGAGATAGGTCAGTATAGTATTCCT
>JAURLW010000130.1 GCA_030831005.1 Bacteroidota bacterium | reverse complement strand
TTTACTGGTGTTAGCTGGGGTAAATATGCTGCTAAACAAACCTTGACAAGCGCTAAGTATAGTACTTCCGTTTTTAATCATTGGAAGCTTAATGCTACGTTTGCTTATAGAACATATGCTACCGATTTATTTACCAATACAAGACCCAATGGTTCCACAAGTGGAGGTGGTGCATTAGTAGATGCACAAGGAAATTGGAATAGAGGTATTCAGAAAACTACGATTAATGACCAGTATACACTACAACAAATAGATTTTACGCATACAATTAAACAAGATAAACTAAAACATGAAATACTTATTGGTGCTGATGCGGAACAATTTACGACTACAACATTAGTATATGCCAACTATAATAATTACGATAGCATTAATATTTTACAGCCTTACAATGCTGCTTTAGAACCGGCTATTCCGGCTTTAAATAAAAGTACCCAAACTAGTATGGGTGTGCAAAGAGCAGGCATTTACATGCAAGATTTAATATCCTATCGTTCCAAAATAAAATTATTGTTAGGTGCTCGATGGAATACTATTCAAACGAATACGAATGTGCTTGCATACAGTACACAATCAACAAGCCTAAGCAATACTTTAGACAGGCCTATTTCACCAAAGCTGGGCATCGTGTATGCATTTAATGCTGCCCATATGTTGTTTACGAGCTACTCTAATTCCTTCTCCCAAAATACGGGGGTAGATATTAATGGTAAGGCTTTGCAAGCATCTATTATTGATCAATATGAGTTAGGCATTAAGAATAAAATGTGGGATGGTAAAATGCAATGCAATCTTACGGGATATATCATTCATAATGACAATCTTGCTCAGACTTCTCTTGCTAATGGTAACACTAACAGTAATATTAAAGAATTGGCTGGTGCTACCAGAAGCGCTGGTTTAGAAATAGACCTAATGTATAATCCACAGAAGCATATAGCATTTATGATGGGCTATAGTTTTAATGAAACAATATATACAGCTAGCAATATCTATATCGTGGGCAGCGCATTGCGCTACAATCCTAACCATACCGCCAATGCAAGTATGCATTATGAATTTTCAAAAGGAACTTTAAAAAATTTATCAGTTGGAGCTATCGCTCAATATATGGGCTTGCGCTATGTGGGTCGTTCTACTAGACTAACGATAAACAATGATCAATATCAATTGATTCCAATAAAAGAATTTATGGTCGTAGATCTTGTTGCGTCTTATAAATGGAAGCAATGGAAATGCAATGCTAAATTATCTAATGTATTCAACCAATTGAGTTATCATGTTCATGATGATAATAGTTTAAACCCTATCGCCCCAAGAAACGCTTCCTTACAATTGGTCTACACTTTTTAAGCTTTTATAAATTTCAATAGGTATTTTCTCATTGGTTTTTCAAAATAGAGATAACTCAAACTAGCTACCCCAATGAGCAGTAATAGATTGAAATAAAAAAACTGAGGAGCAGCGTTAAAGCCTATCCATTTGCCCAATTTATTACCCATGATAAAAATAGGGTATTGCAACACGTAAATACCATAACTGATTCCGCCTAAGAAAATTAATGGGCGCTTAGTAAGAATGCTAGTGATGATGCCTGTATTGGCACTCATAAAAAGGAGAAGGGGAGCAAATAAAACGGCCATTAGTCCATTGTGATAATTCATACCTAAAGGATATTTTAAAAGCACAACTAATAAAGCAAACAGAAAAAGGATACTTAGATCATAATTTCTAGCGGCTTGTTTTTTTTGCTGCAAGAAATACCATCCACACAAAGTACCTATTAAAAATTCATTTACATGCCAAAGCGGGAAGTAATAAACAAAATGATGAAGTTCTTGATGGGTATGTATAGGATAAGCATGTAGGAAATAATGAAAACCCAATTGCGATAAAAAGAAGATGATAATAATACCCATAACCGTATATGGTATTTGGGTTTTCAAGGCATAAAATCTATTTAAGATAAAAGGGAATAGGATGTAAAATAAAGCCTCGACAGATATAGACCAACCTGGCTTATTGATTGATAAAGCAGCGCTTGGCACCCATGCTTGTAAACAGAATAGACTTAATATAAAATCTTTACTATTGATAGGTGCATGCACAAAAAAGAAAAATATACATACCGCTAGTAAGGCTAATATATAAATAGGGTAAATTCTAGCCAATCGATTCCACAAAAACAGTTTTGCATTAATGGGCGCTTTATGCGCATATGCCAGCATCATTACAAAACCAGATAACACATAAAAAAAGCTTACGCCTAAATTGGCTTGCTTAAATAAAAAACTAATAGCTGTAAAATGGAAGGGCGCAATGGTAGCACCATAATGATAAACTACAATAGCTATAGCAGCAATAAATCTCAAAAAAGTTAATTGGTCTATGCGCATCGCTACTTTGCTCTTAAATTAGTGTGGGTGTATAATCTTAAACGCCTTTTATATAATCTATGGTAAGGGTATTAAACTGATCGGGTGCTTGCACATTAACCACATGGCCGCAATTGGCAATTACTTGCAAAGAAGAGAAGGAATGGCCGGCAACTACTTTGCGCACAGCAGCTAAGAACAAATAGTCTTCTTCTCCCATTACATATAAAGTAGGGACTTTTAATTCTTGTACTCTAAAATATTTAAGTAGCGGATTTAATTCAGCGGTTAATTTAAACCACTTCATAAATTCTTTTTTAGTCAATTGATGAGCTTCTCTTATAAATAAACTTCTCGATTCTTCATGCTGTTTTTTGGGCATGATAATAAATGCGAATAATTTATAGAGCCAAATATGAGGGAGTACTTGCTTCAGTGCATTGCCCACTTTTACCAAAAATTTTGAACGGATATCTAGTTGTATAACAGCACCAGCCATGATGAGCGAGCGAACACGTTCTGGGGCAATTTCGCCTATAGTGCGAATGATAATAGTGCCCATGGAGATTCCAATAAAATGAGCTTTCTCTATTTGTAACGCATCTATGACTTCAATAACATCCTGACTTACTTGCTTGAAGGTATATTTATTCTCCCAAACGGCTTTGAGTAAATTGTTTGATTTACCATGTCCACGCAAATCAACTAATACAATATTAAAATGCTCTTTGTAGGCTTTTATTTGCTTATGCCAAACAGAAGAACTGCCACCTGCTCCATGCACAAAAACAACCCATTCTTGACTGCTAGGGTGTTGGTAGATTTTATGATAGAGTAGTTGTTCTTGCATCTTAATAGTTTAAAATGCGAGCTAATTGTTCACTTACTTTTTGAGCATTAGGAAGCATTGCTGCTTCTAAATGTATATTCATTGGAACTGCAGGTAGATTGAGCGCACCCATCGTGAAAACAGGAGCATCTAATGCGGTAAAACAATGTTGTGCAATTCTGCCGGCTAAGGCTTCGCAAAATGAATTATTAAGCTGCTCTTCGGTGAGCACTAAACACTTGCCGTGCTTTTTTACCCTAGAATAGATCAAGTCTTCATCTAGAGGATAAATAGTTCTTATGTCAATGACTTCAATTTGTCCATCAAAGTCTTTGGCTGCTTGCGTTGCCCAATGCACCCCCATGCCATAGGTAATTACACAAACGCTATCTCCGTTTTCAACGCAGGTATCGTCTGCGGCCAAGCTCACACAGCCTTTGCCTAGGGGTAAGATATAATCAGCAGCGGGTTCTATAGTTTTTGCATCTTCGGTGCCCGGCACTTTACTCCAATACAACCCTTTATGCTCTAACATAATAACCGGGTTAGGGTCATAATAAGCCGCTTTCATAAGTCCTTTCATATCGGCTGCATTGCTTGGGTAAGCAATTTTTATGCCTTTAAAAGTAGCTAAGGTACTTTCTACGCTACCGCTATGATAAGGTCCGCCACCTCCATATGCTCCAATGGGAACACGGATAATGCAGGAAACATTAAACTTGCCGCAACTTAAATAAGCAGTTTTACTAATCTCTGTAACTAATTGATTAAGAGCCGGATAAATATAGTCTGCAAATTGTACTTCAACGATTGGTTTCAATCCTACAGCGCTCATTCCGGCAGTAGAACCAATGATATAGGCCTCTTGAATGGCGGTATTAAAAACACGTTTATCACCAAATTTTTGAGCTAGGGTAGCAGCCTCTCTAAACACACCACCTATTCGTCCGCCTACGTCTTGTCCATAAAACAAAGCCTCCGGATGGGCATGCATAATTTCTTCCACAGCATGCAATGCAGCATCAACCATTACTACTTTTTCTTTACCAGCTGGTTGGCGTGTGCCTACCTCAGTTGTAATCGGTGTAGGTAAAAATACATGATCCGATACGGTATTTGGATCGGGTTCTGCTGCAGCAACTGCCGCTTCAAATTCCCGAGTAATAAATTCAAATTCTTCTTCTTCAATAGCGGCTAATTCCGTTTCCGTAGCCCATTTTTTATCTACTAAAAACTGGAATAATTTTGGAGCTGGATCATCTTTTAAATGCTTAGCCAAATCTTCTTCCGTTCTATACCACTCCTTGCGCACACCACTGGTATGATGTCCGTTTAAAGGTACTTTGGCGTGCATTAAAAAGGGTTTTCGTTCACTGCGCACCCAATCAATGGCATATTCCATTTGGGTATAGCACTCATCAAAATTAGTGCCATCAATACGCATGCGTTGAAATCCTTTGAATCCGCCAATGTATTCATAAGCATCCATACTGCGGGCCTCATCGCTACTTACCGAAATACCCCATTCATTATCTTGAATTAAAAATAAAATGGGTAATTGGTGCAATGCGGCAAATTGGAAAGCTTCACTCACTTCACCTTCTGTAACACTGCCATCGCCTAATGAACACAGGGCTATAGGTGCCTTATCAAAGTCTTGTAATTGGTGTTCTAAAATATATTTTATCCCTTGAGCAACGCCGGTGGTAGGAATTGCTTGCATACCTGTGGCACTGCTTTGGTGGATGATTTTAGGAAATTGTTCGCGTCTGCTATTGGGGTGATTATAATAAGCTCTACCTCCCGTAAAAGGGTCATCGGCTTTTGCTAATAATTGCAACATCATTTCATAGGGTCTAAAACCCATGCCCAACATCATGCTTTCATCTCGGTAATAAGGGCTAACATAATCTTCTTTTTTCAACAGCATACCCGTAGCTATTTGAATGGCTTCATGACCACGAGAGGTGCTGTGTACATATTTACATAGGTGCCTATTAGCTTCATAAATGTTTGCCATTGCTTTGGCACTCATCATTAATCGATAGGCTTTTAATCCTTGTTCCTTAGAAATCATGCTTAATTTTTTCGTTAGCAAAGATACATTTTATGCGGGTAGAAAAAAATGAAATCGTAGCGGATACACACGCAATTTCCATAAAAACAAATTATCTTTGCCAGCATTCAAAAAAATACCCCATGTTTGATAATTTAAGTGAACGTTTAGAATCGGCCTTTAAGCAATTAAAGGGTGAAGGAAGAATTAGCGAAATTAATGTTGCTACTACCATCAAAGAAATTAGAAGAGCTTTGGTAGATGCCGATGTGAATTTTAAAATTGCGAAAGAGTTCACCGATACCGTTAAGGAAAAAGCTTTAGGGGAAAAAGTGCTTACGGCTGTTTCTCCGGGTCAGTTGATGGTTAAAATCGTTAAAGATGAGTTGGCCCTATTGATGGGTGGATCGGCAAGTGAATTGGATATCAAAAACAAACCTACTATTATTCTTATTGCCGGTTTGCAAGGTTCGGGTAAAACTACCTTCTCGGGTAAATTAGCCAATTATTTAAAATCAAAACAAGGAAGAAACCCCTTACTAGTTGCTGCCGATGTATACCGTCCAGCAGCGATGGATCAATTGCAAGTATTAGCCGATCAAATTAAAGTGCCTGTTTATATAGATCGTGAAACTAAAGATGCTGTACAAATTGCTAAAGATGCAGTAGCTCAAGCTAAGCGCGACGGCAATAGTATTGTTATTATAGATACGGCGGGTCGATTGGCGGTAGATGAGGCAATGATGCAGGAAGTAGCTCAGATAAAAGCAGCTGTAAATCCTAATGAGATCTTATTTGTAGTAGATAGCATGACGGGGCAAGACGCAGTTAATACGGCTAAAGCCTTCAATGATCGCTTAGATTTCACAGGTGTTGTGCTTACTAAACTAGATGGCGATACAAGAGGTGGTGCGGCCTTGTCGATCAAGTATACCGTACAAAAGCCAATCAAATTTGTGAGCATGGGCGAAAAACTGGATACACTCGATGTGTTTTATCCAGATCGTATGGCACAGCGTATTTTGGGTATGGGCGATATTACTACTTTGGTAGAGCGCGCTCAAGCACAATTTGACGAAGCACAGGCTAAGAAATTAGAAAAGAAAATTAGAGCGAATAAATTTGACTTCGAAGACTTTAAAGAGCAATTGAATCAAATTAAGAAAATGGGTAATATCAAAGATTTATTAGCCATGATACCTGGGGTAGGGAAAGCGATTAAAGATATTGATATCAGTGATGATGCATTTAAAGGTATTGAGGCTATGATTAATTCTATGACTCCATTTGAGCGCAACAATCCAGAACGTATCGATGCTAGTCGCCGTAAGCGTATAGCAAAAGGTGCGGGCAAGGAAATTGCCGATGTAAATGCCTTTATGAAGCAATTTGAGCAAATGAAACAAATGATGGGTCAGATGAACAAAATGAAGGGAATGGGCGGTATGCCGTCTATGCCAGGCATGCCTTTTGGTAAATAATCCCTGATTTTTTGGAAATTCGGGCTATAATCGTATCTTTGCACTCCAAAATTTATTGTAAACAAAATAATTTCTATTATTTATGTCAGTTAAAATCAGACTTCAACGTCATGGGTCTAAAAAAAGACCATTCTACTTTATCGTAGTAGCCAACAGTACTTCACCTCGTGATGGTAAATTCATTGAGAAATTAGGTACTTACAATCCATTAACCGTTCCTGCAACCATCCGTTTAGATCGCGAACGTTCTTTACATTGGTTAAATAATGGTGCTCAACCAACAAATACGTGTCGTCGTATATTATCGTTCAAAGGCGTGTTATTCTTAAAACACTTATATCGTGGTGTAGCATTAGGTTTGTTTGATGAGCAAGCGGTACAAGAAAAATTCGAAAAATGGAATGCTGAACATGAGCAAGTAGTAGTAGCTCGTGAGCAAGCTCATTTAAAACACAAATCTGATAAAAGAGCACAAGCTGTTGTAGAATCAGTAAAATTAGTAGAAGCTAAAAACGCAGCAAAAGAAGCAGCTAGTTTAGCGGCAGCTGCAGAAGCTGAAACAGCTGAAGAAGCACCTGCTGAAGAAGTTGTTGAAGCACCTGCTGAAACTAACGAAACTACAGAAACTGCTGAATAAGCATAGAAGTATATTTAAAAAGGCTACCGTATAGGTAGCCTTTTTTTATGCGTAAAAGTTTAGCAATTAGATTTTTCCTTGTGCTACGCAGCTTACACCAAACAACTTATTGTTTTTTGCAATGCGCATTTCAGCTGCATTGAATTTTAATAGTAGCGCGTTAATTAAAGCACTGCTTGGTTTCATGTCGGATTGTGCTGCTCCTTTTTTAAATAGGTTGCTAATTTTTCTTATCGTCCACACAAGAGGAAATAAGGTGCCATACAAATAATAACTATTGGTCACTTTAAAATCAGCAGCTGCTAAAGCACGCTTAAGGCTAGCGGTACGATAACGTCTGTAGTGTCCTAAATAATCGTCATGTCCACTCCATAGTGATTCAAAAGCCGGAACGGTAATGAAAAAATAATTATTATCGCCCACGCAATTTTTCTTAATAGATTGAAGCATAGCAATATCATCTTCAATGTG
>JAURLW010000129.1 GCA_030831005.1 Bacteroidota bacterium | reverse complement strand
GGCTATGTTATGTTGTAATGCCTTCATAACAATACGCTCCACATAAGTACTTCCCGTAATGGATTTTAATCCTGAAAATAATAATGGATGATGCGCAATAATAAGGTTGCAATTTTTTGCTATAGCCTCTTCTATTATGGCCTCGGTAATATCTAAGCAAAGCAATACACCTTTAACATCCATATGCGGATCGCCCACTTGCAAACCGCTATTATCATAGCTTTCTTGCCAAGCTAATGGCGCCATTTGCTCTATAGCTTGGGTCATTGTTTTAACCGTATACATAAGTATTAAAGGGCTTTTATAAATTGAACAATAGCATTGCTCAATAAAGGAGCAATAGGCAAACTTGCATTGGCATAACTGTCTTGATTAGCTTGCTCATCGCCGTTAATTTCAACGAAAATATGATTCATTTTTGGAATCATTGTTAATCGTGCGTTTTTATTAGCTGCCGCTATAAGTTCAGCATCTTTAACACCCACTTGCAAATCACTAGTACCTTGAAGCACTAGAATGGGAATTGTCAATGCAAGCACAGCATCAATCGGGTTTATTTTAAACCACGATTTTACATAGGATTGTACACTTGGCCTAAATACACTCATTAAAGCAGGGGGCACTTTCTGAACCGTATAATCTTGATTTAGGCTGTCCATAATTTTTACAGCATCGTCGTAAATTTTAGGATAAGCTTTTAATTGTTCTTTAAGGATGTCATCCGCTTTTCTTCCCGGACCAGCTATAGATACATAAGCATCTGCTGCCGTACTAGCCAAAGCGCCAATAGTAGATCCTTCACTATGGCCTACAAGAATAATTTTAGTAAACCGTTTATCTTTTCTAAAGTGTTCAATAATAGCTTTTACATCATTTACATAATCCGTGAAGCGTAAATTAGTCTCATTAATCTTGTCGCTTTTACTTTCACCAATACTTCTTTTATCATATCTAAAGCTTGCGATTCCTTCTTTTGAGATAGCTTGTGCTAATTTTTTAAGATGATCATTAGCCATGTAAGGATTATTGCCATTTCTATCCGTAGGGCCAGAGCCAGCAATGATGATGGCTAAGGAACTGGATTTAGTATCAGCAGGCACTAAGAGGGTTCCGTAAAGGGTAATATCGGTGCACCTTATCACCTGTGCCTCTTCTTTATAAACAGCTGTTTTAGCAGTTGTAGAAGTCGCAATTAAAATCAAGGAACAAAATGCAAGAACTATGTTTTTCATAAAAAAATATTTAGATACTCACCCACCACACATTGCGGCTAGCAAAATTACCCCAATCTTTCATGCTAGAAAAAATAGTTTTTTCTAATTCTTGAGGACTCACTTTTTTACCTTTTTGTGGCTTTACAAAATCTGTTTCTTTAGGAGTCGTAAGTTGTACTTTTGTAGCTACCCATGTTGTGTATAAGCGAGGCACGGCTATTTCTAAAATCATTCCTGGAAGGCCTGCAAACATTTCTGGACCACCAGTTGTAGCAATATCCTCGGTATAAAAAGCAACTACATATACAGAATCACAAATGATACCCACGGCTTTTCTGCAGGTATAGCCGGCAATGGTTCTTACTGCAGCATCTAATTTCCATTTCATCTTTCTGATGGGCATTTGCAATAAAAAGGCTTGCTCGAAAACTTGTTTCTCTGCAATAACTGAGTCACTTAAAAAATTAGTAAGTACTACATTTTTACTTGCAGGTGTGCCACCGCCAAACATTTTAAGAGGGTTTTCGGTTTCTTTACCGGGCTTATAAATCGTTTTAGTAGCTGTAAAATAATAATCAAAAAAGCTACTAGTAAATTTTGGTATTTGCGCCTTCATACGCTCTATCCAAGGCCCTTGTTGCATATCATCGAATTGTCGATGAATATTTACTTTACGCTCAAACTCTATATAGCCTTGTGTTGTAAACTGTGCTTGCGCACTTACAACCGCAAGTAGTAAAATAGTAATGGTGTACAAACTTTTTTTCATAGTCGATTATTTTCTTCTTCTAAAATGCATTTTACCACCACCTTCATTAGTAATAGGATTGGTTGTAAAATTCCAAATGATATTGATTAATGCGTAACGCTTAATATTGTTGTAAGAGGTTTCGGTAATATAATTGCTTTGTCCTACACGATTATATCCTAAGTTCTGATTCAAAATATCGTTTACATAAAAACGACATTCTAACTGATCGTTCTTCAATAACTTTTTACTGATATAGGCATTCCATCTAAAAATGTTGTTGCCTATTTTAAACACCTCTGTTTCTTGTCGCAAGAACCAATTAAAATCAGATCCTAATTCGAAATGATGCGGTAATGTTACATTGCCATTGAAATCTAATTGAAAGGTAAGATAGTTGATATTGTTGCCAATACTAGAGGTATTAGCATTATAATCGATTTGTGGATTAAGCGATAAGTTGAATTTATCTTCTTTGTCGTAATTCAAATCTAAGCCGAAACCAAAGGTATTATTGCTACTAGAATTTTTAACTCCATTCACAAAATTGTTTCTATTGTTGAAAGCTCCATTCAAATTAAAACCAAGCGTTAAATTCAAGCGATCAATTTTTCTACCCATACCACCCCAGAAATTAGCAAAGTAATTACCATCCACATTTACATATTTCGAAAATCTTCTGCCTGCAGCAGTAATACTATCGCTAGTGCTAATACCATCATTAGTTTGAATATAATTGATGCCTGCGTATTTCCAAACGCCCGTTAGCATTTTATAATCGTTAAAATTTAATGAGTAATTATTATTGAAAGACTGTCTTAAGTCTGCATTACCAATAACAATATTCAAAGGGTCGGTATTTTGATTTAAAGGTTGGATCTGATCAATTGTTGGTTGCGATGTAGCACCTGAGTAACGCAATACAAATCGGGAGTGTCCTTGCATAGTATAGGTAAAACTTGCTTTTGGAAATAAATTATTAAAGCTACGTGTACGCGTTGTATTGGTAAATAAATCTTTTTGAGAAAAATTAGTTTGTGAAGCCCCCATACCAATTGATACATTCATTTTTTTGTAATTGTATTTTAAAGCAGTACTTGCTTTTTGTGTAAATACATTAAACACATAATGACTACTAAAAAAAGAATCGCAGATCGTATTGTAATCGCCATTCGCTAAAGCATTGTAGGAAAAACGCTCAGCGGTATTATTTTTAATACCCGCTCCATAGGTAAACTCAACAAACGTATTTTTCATTACCGGCTCTGTATAGGTAGCATTTGCATCTAAAGTAAGACTGGAAGAAGCGGTTGTTTTCAATTGATTGGTTACGGAATCAAAAGTGCTACCTGCATACGTATTAATTACGTCTAAAACACCAGAACTATTACTATTCTTTGCCGATTCATCTACGTTTATAGTTATCGTACGTCCTTTTTTCTTCAAACGTTTTCTCCAAATTGCCGTTGCATTATTACTGATTGCATCTGAAGAAGAGGTCTGTACTTTTACGCTATTATTTAAAAGAATAGCTCTTTGATTTTGCATAAAAGAAGTTGACTGCTCTGCAAATTCTGCATGATTGATACCTCCATTAGCAGATATTTTAAAAGTAGCGCTAGAATCAATCTTCCATTCAAACATACCGTCTAATCGATGACGGATACTTGTACTGAACTGATTGCTCGACTCTTTACTGATATTAAAACTCGTATCACTTAACAAATACTGCGTATTGGTATTGGTTTCCGTTTCTACAATTTGTTTTGCTGTTCTAAAATTAGAATTTACATGAAAGGTATCTTGTTTCCATTTGTTAGAATAGTGCGCACCACTTGTCCAAACTTTAGGCAATCCTTGTCCATCAAAAGTACCATCCCAGTTTTCTTCACTATTGGTAGAAAAGGAAACACCTGATTCCTCATCAAAAACGGTATTGTTGCCGCCACCAAACTTATCTCTATCTTGCCAGCCTAGACCTACCGTACCGGTATTAGAAACAATTTCGAAAACAGCAATTTTTCTTTTACCCTTAAATAAATTAATCATACCCTGATTATCGAAATAACCATTTTTTGCCAATTCCTTACTTGTAGGGTCTATGCGAGGACCAGCTGCTGCAATAAACTTACCAAAATAACCGGCCTTACGATCTTCTTTTAACTGCAAATTGATAGTTTTAATTTTCTGTCCATCATCGATACCTGTAAACTGAGCTTGATCTGATTTCTTATCAAATACTTGCACTTTATCTACGGCACTGGCTTGCAGATTGCGAGTAACTACTTTAGGATCATCAGAGAAAAATTCTTCGCCATCCACTAATACTTTTTCTACACTTTCACCTTGCGCAGTGATATTACCATTTCTATCTACTTGCATACCTGGTAATTTCTTCAATAATTCCTCTACACTTGCATTATCACGCACTTTAAAACTATCCGCTACATACTCCGTTGTATCGCCTTTGATTTTAATAGCCGCACGCTGACGCGTTACTACAATTTCTTTTAATAATTGATCTCTTGAAAGCATGGGTATTCTTCCAAGATTTTTCTCTTCATTCTTCTCTAATTTTATTTGATCGTAATAATCGACATAATTTTTAAAGCCTATTAACAACAAATACATACCGGGATCTTTTACATTCAATGTAAATGCACCATCAGCATTTGTTCTTGCAAACCCAACAATACTAGAGTCTGATTTAGCTAACAAAGTAACCGTTGCCGATTGCATGCTTATTTGTTTGAGCGTATCTATAGCAATACCTTTAATTTTTTGCTGCGCCAAAACGGGAGTTGCCATAAAAAAAAGCAAGCATAGGTATATATATTTTTTCATTGGATTAGGCTTCATAAATAAGGTGCAAAAGTACTAATTTATAATAGAGTTAGACTATAAAACATTTGTTAACGCTTTTTGTTGCAATAATCGTGCATAAGCACCGCCTTGATGCGCTAGTGCTTCATGTGTGCCTTGTTCTACAATACTTCCTTTAACTAAAACCATAATGGATGTGGCTTTTTTGATAGTTGATAAACGATGTGCAATAATGATAGATGTTCTGCCTTCCAATAAATAGTGCAAGGCTTCTTGAATCATTTGTTCACTTTCGCTATCAATAGAAGCGGTAGCTTCATCTAAAATCACAATTTTGGGATTGTATAAAAGCACTCTTACAAAAGAGAGTAATTGTCGCTGACCTTGAGAAAGCGTTTGCCCTTTTTCTAATAATTGATATTGATATCCATTGGGCAATTGCATAATAAAATCATATACCCCAATGGCTTTACAAACAGCATCTACTTGCTCAATCGTGAAATTTGGATCTTGCAAGGTGAGATTATCCCAGATCGTTCCGGCAAATAAAAATACGTCCTGCAATACAAATCCTATTTGTTTTCTGAGGCTATTTAGCTCATATGCTTCTATAGCTCTTCCATCAATCGTAATTTGTCCTTGCTGATATTCATATAATCGATTGATTAAATGTACTATCGTTGTTTTACCCGAACCTGTAGCGCCAACAATAGCCAAGGAGGTACCTGCGGGTACCTCAAAAGAAATATTATTTAAAATCCTTGTTGGCGTATCGTAATAGAAAGAAACCTGATCAAAACGGATGTGCCCCTTGATCTCATCTGCTTTGAGTAAGCCTGTATTCACTTCTGCCGCTTGATCATCTATTACCTGATAAACGCGTTCTGCAGCTACCAAGCCCATTTGAAGTACATTAAATTTATCAGCCAACATACGAAGTGGGCGAAATAATAAATTTAAATACATAATAAAAGCAATGATCACGCCGGCTGTAATTTCTTGATGTAGTAATTGATTAGCACCTACCCAAACTAATAATCCTATAGCCGTAGCCAATACGATTTCTACTACGGGAAAGAAAACAGAATACGCAAAGATGGCTTTTATATTTGCATCTTTATGTTGTGCATTGATTTGTTGGAAAGCGCTTAGACTTTGCTCTTCTGCAGTATAAGCTTGTATCAAATGCATGTTCGACAAGCGCTCTTGCACAAAAGTATTTAATGCCGCCACTGCTGTTCTCACTTCTTGAAACGATGCCCTTACTTGTTCTTTGAAAAAATACGTAGCTAATAAAATTAAGGGTAGTGTCAGTAAACAAACCAATGCCAATTTCCAATTGGTAAAGAGCATTACCGCAATCACTGCAATGATGGTAATTAAATCAGCTAAAATGGAAATAAAACCTTCTGAAAAAATATCTTGTAAGGCTTCTACATCATTGATAGTACGCGTTGTTAAGGTACCAATGGGTGTATTATCAAAATATCGTAATTGCTGATGTACAATTTTTACAAAAACATTATTTCGAATGCGCATCATGATATGCATGCCCAACCAATTCATTCTGTATAAAAATAAAAACCGCAATCCCGACTCGCTTAGCAAAACCAATAGTTGGATAACAGTTATCCAAACAAGCCCATGCCAATCTAGTTTTCGGATATAATTATCTACTGAAATTTGAATAAGATAAGGACGCAACATACTGATACCTCCTAATACTAAACTCAGCAAAATAAGGAGATAGAAGGTGCTTTTAAAGGCATCTGTCTCTTTTAAAATGCGTTTACCTATGGCAATAGATTGTTGCCATTTAGCTCGTTTATTCATGATCAAGTTCTTGCATCATCATTAAATAAGCTTTAATAAATCCATCGAGCTCACCATCCATAACCGGACCTACATTACCAACTTCAAAATCTGTTCGGTGATCTTTAATCATTTTATAGGGATGAAAAACATAAGAGCGTATTTGCGATCCCCACTCAATTTTTTTCTTATTTGCATTGCTAGCATTTTTAAGCGCCTCGCGTTTTCTTAATTCCTCTTCGTACAATCTACTCTTTAACATCGTTAAGGCCTTCTCTCTATTTTCGCCTTGTGTTCTTGCTTGTTGGCATTCTACAATAATACCACTAGGTATATGCTTTAAACGCACCGCCGTTTCTACTTTATTTACATTTTGTCCGCCTTTACCACCGGCTCTATAAAATTCCCATTCAATATCTGCCGGACTTACGTCAATCGCAATAGAATCATCAATTAAAGGGTAAACAAAAACCGATGCAAAAGAAGTATGACGACGCGCATTACTATCAAAAGGAGAAATGCGTACTAAGCGATGTACCCCACTTTCTGCTTTTAAAAAACCAAACGAAAATGGCCCATCAAATTCGATAGTAGCTTGTTTGATGCCCGCACCATCACCATATTGAATATCAATTTCAGCTACTTTCCAGCCTTGTTTGTCACCATACATGCTGTACATGCGCAATAACATCTCTGCCCAATCCTGACTTTCTGTACCACCGGCTCCAGAGTTGATGACCATTACAGCTGGTAATGCATCTTCAGGTTCGTTTAAAGTTGATTTAAACTCTAAGGTATCTAAGGCTTCTATGGCTGTATCGTAGGCACTTTTAGCTTCCTCTTCGCTAGCCTCTTGTGCTTTCCAAAACTCAAATAGTACTACAAAATCCTCTACGGCTTGTTGTACTTGAGTAAATAAATCTACCCAAAATTGGTGTTGATTGATACCTTTTACAATTTGCGTAGCACGGGTATTATCATCCCAAAACCCAGGCGCTAAGGTTAATTGTTTATCGTTTGCAATGCGTGCTTTTTTATCTTCTATACGTAGGTACAGATTTAGATGTTGCACTCGGTCACGCATTATTTTTATTTGCTCTATGGTCATGTGGGGAAAATTAAATCGTCTTTTTACTTATAAACAGGATAAGGAAAGACGCGTCACATTTGTACTTTGAATGTAAATTTTCGTTGCGAAAAAAAACTAAAAACTGCTACAATGCCTGTAGTTATTACTTTAGATGGCGTAGGATACCAGCCTAAAAACTCTACAAAAAGTTTTAAGAAAAATACATTAAGAATGATACAACTACCTACCAACAAGGCATATCGGAATAATTGAATACGCCCTTTTAACTCTGATTCGGGAAACACAATATACTTCGATAGCACAAAACCAATTGGAAAGCTCACCGAAAACGACATAGCAAAGGCTAATATATGTGCTTGAAAAAGAATACCTATTACCGTGTGGGCTTGGCGCAACAAAATAAAATTATAACTGACAAAATAAATGAGCGTATCAATCACCACATTACTGCCACCGCAAGCCAAATAACGGAAAGTGCGAATATCCATTAGCTTAGCGAAAGGGCTGTAAAAGAAATCGATGAATCGAAGAATACTATTTTTTATTGCTGTAAACACGCAGTTATTTTGAGTCAGCAAAATTAATCTAAAAACGCATCAAAATGTAAACTAGGGAAAATAAAAAATGGATTATTAGCGAGCTAATAATCCATTGCTGGGGTGGAACCGCTGGGAGTCGAACCCAGTTCCAAACATTCGCCCAAAAGGCTTTCTACATGCTTATTTTAGTATTGATTTTCGTCACTGCACCGGAACTAAACCAACCAAGGCAATGCTTAGCTACTTTGTTTTCGCAAGTGTACCGTAGCACAACACTCACTATCCTATTCTTGTTTCGAGTTAGGCGGCAGCTACAGATATAGGCATCTGTTTGCTTGCGGCCAAAATGGGTGGTTAATCACTGATTAAGCAGCCATGGCATACTGAGTATTGCCAGATAGATTTTGAATATTCAGATTATCGTGCTAATTATCCAACGCACGGCATGCTTACCAATCCTGCATAAATGCTGTCAAAACCAGTCGGCCCCAGAATTTGTAAGTACTACAAAGTTACGGCTTTGTGCCGATTAAATAAAAAGAAAAGGGACGAACCGTGTTGGTTCGTCCCTTTTTAAGTAGGTATTAACACTATTTAAATAAGCGGAAAATATCCATGCCATTGGCATAAACCATAAGAGCCAATAGTAATACAAGGCCAACCGTTGTAGCTTTCTCCATTACTTTTTCGCTTACTTTTTTACCTGTAAATAGCTCAAATAATAAGAATACCACATAACCACCATCTAATCCTGGAATAGGTAATAAATTCATGAAGGCTAGAATAATAGAAATAAAGGCGGTTAACGACAAGAAACTTAACCACGTAAATTCTGTTGGGAATTGTTTAGCAAAAGTAATCATACCCCCTACGCTATCTTTTGCATTGGCTTCTTTAGAGGTAAATAAAAACACAAATTGCTCTACGTAAAATCCTAATTTGTCAATCGTGTTCGTTACGCCTTTAACCATAGCACCACCAATGCTAAAGTTTTTTGTAACCGTACTGAAATAACGATCTGGGTCCATAGCAGCTACAATACCTAATTTTCCATTGCTCGGAACGGTAGTTGTTAGGGTATCTATTTCATTGTTGGCACGAGCTACGACTACTTGAATAGGTGCATTTTTATATTGGGATAAAGAAGCTTGTAATTGATCGAAATAGGCGATGGATTGATTGTTGATATAAAGGATGCTATCTTTTGCTTTCAAGCCCATTTTATCAGCAGCGCTTCCAGGTGCTACATCACTAATGGTAAAAGGCGTTCTATAGGTCCAAAAAGATTTTTTATTAGCTCCACTTGATAGTAATTTTTTGATGGTACCTGCTGGTATAGCTATAGTAGTAGGCAATCCATCACGTTCTACATCAACTGTTTTTGCTTCCGACAAAATTAATTGTGTAAGATTGGCATCGAAACGCTCCGACACTACTCCACCAACACTAATAATTTTATCGCCATTTTTGAAACCAATTGCTTTAGCCTCTTCACTTGCCTCTATGCCATATTTTACTTGGCTGGTAGACAAATAATGTTCGCCCCAAATGCCATAAATAAAAGAGTAGATAATCATTGCTGCAATAATATTAAATATAATACCACCCAACATAATACCTAGTTTCTGATACGCTTTTTTAGAACGGTATTCCCATGGTTGTGGTGCTTGTGCTAATTGCTCCTTATCCATACTCTCATCTACCATGCCTGCAATTTTTACATAGCCACCTAGAGGAAACCAACCGATACCATATTCGGTATCGCCCTTTTTCTTTTTAAACAAAGAAAAATTAAGTAGCCCAGAAAAAGGAAATAAGAAATCGAAGAATAAATAAAATTTCTCTACACGTGTTTTGCATAATTTAGCAAAAACAAAATGACCCCCTTCGTGAATAATGATTAATAACGATAGCGCTGCGAATAACTGTAAGCCTTGCGTCCATGCACCTGACAATAATAACTGTGTTGTGTTCATCTAAATGATATTTAATGTTTGTAGCTGTTTGTTTTTATTAATTCTTGAGCTTGCTCGCGTGCTTGTGCATCACTTGCTATATATTCTTGTAAGGTAGGTGTGTTTATAAACGCTACTTTCTGAATTACCTCTTCAATTATATCACTCATACTTAAAAAGCCAATTTGATTTTGCAAAAAGGCATGTACCACTTCTTCATTTGCGGCATTCATCACACAGGCCATATTACCTCCTTTAAACATTGCATCTTTAGCAATGGCTAAATTTCTGAAGGTTTTGTAATCTGGTGCTTCAAATTTTAAAGTTTGAAAATCCTTAAAGTCAAAACGCTTATGCGTATTTGAAATACGCTGAGGAAATGCTAAAGCATATTGAATAGGCAATTTCATATCGGGCAAGCCCAATTGAGCTTTTAAAGATCCATCTATAAATTGGACAAATGAATGCGCTATTGATTCAGGATGGATGATAACATCGATTTGTTCGTTTTTTAATCCAAATAACCATTTAGCTTCAATCATTTCCAAGCCCTTATTCATTAAGGTAGCACTGTCAATGGTTATTTTTGCACCCATGGTCCAATTAGGATGTTGTAAGGCATGCATAGCCTTTACATTGACCAAGAAATTGGTTTTTCTACCAAGAAATGGTCCGCCAGAAGCGGTTAATATTATTTTATCAATACTTTCTGCGGTTTCGCCTACTAAGCATTGAAAGATGGCAGAATGCTCACTATCTACAGGAATAATGGGTACGTTTTTTTCTGCAGCACGCTGCATTACAATATCACCAGCTACTACCAAGGTTTCTTTATTGGCTAAAGCGATTGGCTTTCCGGCATCAATTGCAGCTAAGGTAGAATGCAATCCTGCAAAACCTACAATGGCCGCTAATACCATATCTACGGCTTCCCATTGCACCACTTCATTAAGCGCATCTGCACCAGAGAATACTTTTATAGGCAAAGCACTTAACGCGCGTTTTACTTCATCATATTTTTTAGGGTCAGTAACTACCACTGCATTGGGTTGAAACTGATGGGCTTGCTCTATAAGTAGAGCAGCATTACTATGTGCCGACAATACTTCTACTTCAAATAAAGTAGGATGTGCTGCCACCACGTCTAAGGCTTGAGTACCTATAGAACCAGTAGAACCTAAAATTGCTAAACGCTTCATTAAAAAAATAATTGCTTCAAAGATATTAAAAGCAATACGTAATTAGTGATATCTTATGAAATAATTATAATTTAGCTCCTTTAAAAACGCCTCAAATGTTAGAAGCTAATACCCTTCAATTTCTTAAGAAACTACAAAAAAATAATGATCGTGTTTGGTTTGATGCTCATCGCGATACCTATCAGATAGCCATGAAAGACATGCAGTCTTTTACCACTCGTTTACTTCATGAGTTAGTTGCTATCGACCCAAGTATAGAGGGATTAGAAGCTAAAGCCTGTATATTTCGTTTGTTTAGAGATGTACGTTTTTCAAAAAACAAATTACCCTATAAAACTAACCTAGCCGCTTACCTGGCTAAAGGGGGTAGAAAATCGGAGCGAGCAGGTTTTTACTTTCATTTCGAACCCAATGGGAAGAGTTTTTTCGGTGCCGGCATTTGGATGCCAGACGGACCTGTTTTACAATCTATCCGACAAGAGATAGACTACAGCTGGAGCGATTTTAAGGATATTATAAATAAAGCTAGTTTTAAAAAGCTCTTTCCAAACATGGAAGGCGATCGATTAAAAAAAGCACCAAAGGGCTACGCTATTGATCATCCTGCTTTGTCGTACTTACAGCTTAAGAGTTTTTTAGTAACACATCCTATTCCAGATACACTTCTTACTCAAAAAGATTTATTGAAAACGCTGCTTACCTATTGCAAAGCAGCCAAGCCTTTAATAGATTTTTTGAATCGTAGTTTCGACTAATAAAAATGAGTTAAATATGGGTAGCGCTCTTCATACAGCGCTTTGATTTTAGCCAACAAGGTTTGTCTGAATTGATCAATATTGCACTTCGTAGTAGCAGAGATAAACAGGGCATTATTACCGGTCTCTAATTGCCAGCGTTCTTCTAATTGTTGTAATAATTCTGTTTTTATTTCATCAGAAAGCCATTCATCAAAGGTATGTGCTTCGTACAAGTCCATTTTATTAAAAACGGTAATAATAGGCTTATCGAAGGCTTTAATATCTTGTAGTGTTTTAATCACCACACCCATTTGATCTTCATATTTAGGGTGCGAAATATCTACAACATGCAATAAACAATCGGCTTCACGCACTTCATCTAAAGTACTCTTAAAACTTTCTACTAAATGATGCGGTAACTTTCTAATAAAACCTACCGTATCACTTAATAAAAACGGCGTTTGTTCAAATACAACTTTTCGTGTAGTAGTATCTAAAGTGGCAAACAATTTATTTTCTGCAAAGACCTCACTTTTGCTAGTAACATTCATCAAGGTGCTTTTCCCAACATTAGTATAGCCAACTAATGCGATGCGAATAAAGGTGCCTCTTTCTTTTCTTTGCGTAGCCATTTGTTTATCAATCTCTGCTAAACGCTTGCGCAACAAACCAATTTTATCTTTGACAATACGACGGTCCGTTTCTATTTCAGTTTCCCCAGGACCTCTAGAACCAATACCTCCACCTTGTCGCTCTAGATGCTGCCACATACCTTTTAGTCGAGGTAATAAATATTGATATTGTGCTAATTCTACTTGTACTTTTGCTTGAGCTGTTTTAGCTCTTCTAGCAAAAATATCTAAGATTAAATCGCTTCGATCGATGGTTTTGATACCAATAGCCTTTTCTATATTAATGATTTGCGATCCTGTAAGTTCATCATCGAAAATGGCTAATTGAATACCTTTTTCTTGAACATACAGGCGTATTTCTTCTAACTTTCCCTTACCAACAAAGGTTCTACTATCAGGCTTAGGTAATTTTTGAAAAAACACTTTCTCTGTTACGGCACCAGCCGTTTCTGCTAAGAAAGCCAATTCATGTAAATATTCTTGTAATTGTGTTTCTGTTTGATAACGATGCACTAAACCTACTAAAACGGCGCGTTCATTTTCAACAATTTGTTTATGTTCTATCACCCTATTGCCTTCTTATTTAAATGTGAAGATACGAAGTCTAACTTAAACGCTCTTGAATACGCAACCATCTGTCTGGAATTTCATCATTGCAAGCACACAAATAATCTTCATAAGTACATGGTACCATAGAAGCATCCGGCAATTGCATCCACCAACGATTTGTCTTTTTACTCTTCATAAACAAGGTGTCTTGATGTTGCATTTGCACATGAAAACTTAAAAAAGAGGCGGTATCAGAAAGCGAGGCCTCTTGTGCACGCCAAGAAAACCCGTCTATAAAATACCATAACATCTGCGCCATTAAACGAGCAGTCATATCTTCTTGATCAAGAGTAGGATCATAACCATACAATCCGATAGATTGTAAGTGCTGACTCATACCGGCATATTTCATAAGCTGGCACATTTCATCGCCTGCAAATCCATTGGGAGATCCATATTTATTGATTGGCGCATCGCTATATTTCACCGCATTCATATCAACCGTTAATAAATGTGCATCTCGCATGGGCGGTTCCACTATTGATAATTGACTGCGTACTTTTCCTAATCTAAAGCAATCGAAACGCAACATATCTAAGGTTTGCAACATTTGAGGTTGCACGAAATAACTTTGAAAGCCGATATGTGTAAAATGTTGAATGAAATTAGGATCCTCGGTTAACATATTCATAAGATAACTGCGTTCATTAACTACCGCTGTTTCTTCGAGATCAATCAGCATATCTACCGCCACTGCTTGAATTGTTTTATGGGCAGCCCTGAAAGCATTGTATTGTTCGAGGGTTAAATCTTGACTACCACCTAAAACCAAAACAGTTTTACCAGCAGCTTCTAATTCCTTCAATACTAAAGCTAAAGCTGCTTTAGTGTCCGCCTCTGTAGCCCCTTCTAAAATATTACCCGCATCAACAACTTTAAGTTGTGGATGCCATACAAATAATTCATAGAAATATTTTCGAATGGTATTAGGAGCATCCGAGAAGTTAGCGTTGGCACCTCTCGATTCTCCGCAACCCACAATGACAATATCTGCTTCTTCCCAATCAAAATCTTCTGAAGTCAAGGCTTTTACATGCGCACCCCATTGTAATGGATGAAACGCTTCTTTATCAATAGTTTCAATATAAGGTAAGGGAGAAAAAAAAGCGCTTAAATCGTGCATTGAAAATTAATTTTAAGAGTGTTGCTGCTAAATTAATCAATTGTAGCATAGGAATGCAATGAAGTGATCGTAATTATTTTATTGTTTTTTAGTTTTATGAAAATTGTTAAAAAAACAGATTAATGTAAGAATATGTATAAATTACGAAGCTAATTATCTATTTTTGAAGGACAAGAAACACGCATGACAACAGGTAAAAAATCAAAACCATCCTATGTATACGCCATTGTTGGTGTATCGCTCGTATTATTTTTAATTGGCATCTTAGGTTGGTTAATGATTAATGGCAGAGCGCTTACTAGAGCATTTAAGGAAGATATTGAAGTATCTATCGATTTCCATGATCAAACTAGAGACGCTTCTGTGCAAGCCCTGAAAACAATTTGTGACAAACAAGCATGGGTAAGAGAAGCAAGAATCATTTCTAAAGAAGAGGCGATAAAAATGCAAAGTGCTTTGGAGAATGAGAATATTGAGGCTTTCTTAGGTACCAATCCGCTCTTTACTTCCATAGCTTTAAAAGTGCAAGAAGCTTATGTAAATAAAGACAGCTTAGCAAAAATTAAAGACTTTTTCATGCAAAGCAATGTAGTGCGTGATGTTAATTACCCTACATTGGTAGTGAATAGCATGAATGCTAACTTCAGAAAAATCAGTATCATATTATTAGTGATCGCTATTGTATTATTTATGGTAGTGGCTATTTTAATTGACAATACCGTTCGTTTGGCTATGTTTAGCAATCGCTTTTTAATTAAAACTATGCAAATGGTGGGCGCAACCCGTAATTTTATTACACGCCCTTTTGATAGAAGAGCGCTTATTAATGGCTGTATCAGTGGGGTATTAGCTACTATTGGCATCTTATTAGTTAAATCCTTTGCTGAAGCTCAATTGCCAGCTCTAAAAACGTTACACAACAATAATCTTTTTATTGTCCTATTAATCATTATGATTTTTATGGGCATGATGATTACTTTTTTAAGTACCCATCGTTCTGTAATAAAATATTTAAAAACCCCTATTGACGATCTTTATTAAATTTAATACTTATGTCAGCTACTAAAGAAAAAAACAACAACCTGTTCTTATTTGATAAAACCAATTATACCCTAATGATTGCAGGTGTTTTATTAATCTTACTAGGCTTCTACTTCATGAGTGGAGGTAAAAGTGAAGATGTACATCAATTTCACGCTGATGAAATATTCAGTACTTCACGCATTACGCTAGCTCCTGTTCTTGTATTACTAGGCTTTGTAGTGGAGATTTTTGCTATCATGCGTAAACCAAAATCATAAAAAAAGGCCTATTGAAAACAATAGGCCTTTTTTATATAGTTGTGAATTTAAATTTTCCAAGCATCCATTCCAGAGTCATCGTCAGCAGATGGTAGTGCTGATGGCGTTTCTTGCACTGGAGCATCTGGTACAAAAGCACTTGGTGCAGCAGCTGGAGCACTATAAGGTACATACTCGCCTTCTTCTTCTTGATCGTGATTAAACGCATCAAAATCAAAATCTGGCATTAAATCTGTTTT
>JAURLW010000128.1 GCA_030831005.1 Bacteroidota bacterium | reverse complement strand
GTTGGCGAACACGTCTCTATAGATGATTATACTCAAAGTAGAAAAGTAAGTGGTTTTGAGCATCCTAATCTACCTGTTATGTTGTGCGAGAAACCATCGCATGTACAAGCTATCCGATGGGGTTTGGTGCCTTCTTGGGCTACTAATGAACAAGCCGCTAAAGACATTGCCACCAAAACATTAAATGCAAAAGCAGAAACGCTTTTTCAATTGCCTTCTTTTAAATTTAGTGCACAGCATCACCGTTGTTTAATTTTTGTAGATGGTTTTTATGAATGGCAACATCAAGGAAAATTTAAAGTGCCTTACTATATTCAATCTACTCAAGATGCACCTTTAGTAATGGGTGGGGTATATAGTTATTGGAAGGGTATGAATGGAGCGGCTATGTTATTGTCCTGTTCTATTATTACAACACCGGCTAATGCCTTAATGGAACAAATTCATAATACTAAAAAAAGAATGCCGCTCATTTTAAATGCTGCGGATTGGGATACTTGGTTGGCACCTACTACTACAGAAAAAAATTTACAGCAATTAATGCAACCCTTAGAAGAGGGCTTGCTACAAGCCAATAAAGCTATCGATGATGGAGTGTTGAGTTTGTTTTAAAAAGGCTTACCAATTTTTTGCATAAAACAAATCACTCATTTCTTCCTCTAAGTCTCGGAGTTGATCGCTAACGACTTCTTTAATCACCCATTCGCCCGTATTATTATCTAAGTGAAGCGTAAATCGTTCTTGATTATCAAGTTGTAAGGCTTCAATAAAAGCGGTTTCTTTTTGGTTGTTGAGCTTGCGGGTAAATTCAATTTCAATAATTCTGTCTTCAGCTATTTCATAGCTTATTTTGATTGCATGGTTCATAGCTTATAAAGATTTTAGGGCAGCTACCAATTCAGTAAGTGCTTTTTTAGCATCACCAAAGAACATGCTGGTTTTCGGATCATAGAAAAGAATATTATCAATACCGGCATAGCCTGCGCTCATACTACGCTTATTTACAATAATATGCTTTGCTTTATCTACTTCTAAAATAGGCATACCGTAGATAGGCGAACTAGGATCGGTTTTAGCAGCAGGGTTAACTACATCGTTGGCGCCTACAACTAATACAACATCTGTTTGATCGAAAGTAGGATTGATTTCTTCCATTTCAATCATCTTGCCATAATCTACATTCGATTCGGCCAGTAGAACATTCATATGCCCAGGCATACGTCCCGCTACAGGATGTATTGCATAGGCTACTTCCACACCACGTTCTTCTAATAATAATTCTAATTCATGAATAACGTGTTGCGCTTGTGCTACCGCCAATCCATAACCAGGAACAATCACTACTTTTTTAGAATAGTTCATCAGTACGGCTAAGTCAGACACGTTGATGTCTTTAATACTTCCTTTAACTTCTGCCTGATCGCCTTGAGCAGCACTTTCGCCAAAGCTTCCAAATAATACGCTTAATAGCGAACGGTTCATGGCTTTGCACATCACAATGGTTAATAAGGTACCAGCCGATCCAACTAAAATACCACCGGTGAGCATTACTTTATTGTCGTACAGAAAACCTCCAAATGCAGCGGCTAATCCCGTAAACGAATTGAGAAGTGAAATTACCACCGGCATATCGGCTCCGCCAATGGGCATTACAAAGAAGACGCCATAAATTAAAGAAGCTGCAAATAGGGTATAAAGCAAAGTGCTTTCGCTACACCCACTGCTTACCATCCAAACAGAAAAAACAATAAGCGCAAGTAATAAAACAAAATTAATAATTGGATATTTTGGTAGGCGAATAGGATTGCGCATACTACCATTGAGTTTTAAATAGGCAATGATACTTCCAGAAAAGGAAACACTACCAATTACTAAGCCTGCCATGATAAATGATAAGGCACCTTTATTGCCGAGGTTATGTTCAAATTCGGTCAATCCAATTAAAGCTGCACAAGCTCCACCCATACCATTAAACATAGAAACCAATTCAGGCATTTTGGTCATTTGCACACGTTTGGCGGTAAGCCAACCAATTAATGTACCGATAAGCAAAGACGCGAATAGTATACCCATTTTAAGTCCTTCTTTGGTCGTGTGTTCGGTCTTGTATAAAAATAAAGTAGCTGCTACCGCAATGGCCATACCAACAGCGCCGAGCATATTGCCTTTTCGTGCCGATTTTGGATTGCCCATCATTTTTAAGCCTATGATAAAGGTGATAGAACCAATTAAATAACTTAGTTCTAATAAGCCTTTGGAAGATATTGTCGAAATTTCTAAAAGTTGTGTCTGCATAATTTATTTCTTTTTAAACATTTCAAGCATACGATCGGTTACTACAAATCCGCCTACTACATTAATAGTACCCAATACTACTGCGATAGCGCCCAGTACTAAGGTGCCTATATGATCGATAGGGGTATCTAGTAAGACAATAATAGCGCCTATAACTACTACGCCATGTATGGCATTAGCACCCGACATTAATGGCGTATGCAATACGGAGGGTACACCACCAATAACTTCTATACCAACAAAAATGGCTAATAGGATAAAGTAAATAATTTCTCTCTGTGCTACTAAAAAATTGAATAGGGCTTCCATAGTTTTTTATTTTAAAATGCTTGAATGAATTTTTGTGCCTTCATGAATAATTAAAGAACCTTTAGTGATTTCTTCTTCCATATCCCAATGCATTGCTTCATGGGTTGCTAAATGTTCTATAAAAGTTTGAATATTTTTTGCATAGAGTTCGCTTGCATTCATAGGTAATAAACTAGGCAAATTACTTTCGCCTATAATGGTTATGCCATTTTTATTTATTGTTTTATTGCATTCGCTACCTACTACATTACCACCTTGCTCTACAGCCATATCTAATAACACGCTGCCAAATTTCATGCCAGCAAGCATATCTTCTGTTACTAAAACAGGTGCTTTCTTACCCGGAATTAATGCGGTCGTAATAACTACATCGGCTTCCTTTACATGTTTAGTAATAAGTGCCTGTTGCTTTTCTAAAAAGGCTTGGGATACTTCTGTAACATATCCACCTGCTACTTTGGTAGTTTCATCAGCAGGTATTTCTATAAATTTCGCACCAAGAGAAGCTACTTGTTCTTTAGTCTCTGGTCTAATATCACTTACTTCCACTACAGCACCCAATCGTTTTGCCGTTGCAATAGCTTGTAAGCCAGCTACACCAGCACCAAAGATGAGCACTTTAGCAGGACGAATTGTACCAGCAGCTGTAGTCATCATTGGGAATATCTTTCCTAATGCATTAGCGCAAAGTAAAACAGCTTTATAGCCAGCCAGATTAGCTTGCGAACTTAAGGCATCCATTTTTTGTGCACGTGATATACGAGGAATAGCATCCATAGCAAAAGCGCTAATACCAGCTGTTACGCAAGCCTCTACTATTGCAGGATGCGTAGCTGCATATAGATAAGAAATGAGTACAGCACCTTTCTTCATCCATTGTATTTCTTCAGCGCTAGGCGGATTTACTTTTAATAAAATATCAGCTTGTTCATATAGTGCTTGCGCTGCGCTTACAATGTGCACACCTACGGCGCTGTATGCGTCGTCTGCAAAATAAGAACTAGATCCTGCATCGGTTTCTATAGAAACTTTAAAACCTTTATCTATTAATTGTTTAGCAACGCTCGGGGTAATAGCAACCCGAGCTTCGAATGCTTTACGTTCTTTTGGTATGCAAAGATGTAATGACATATTGAATATATTTTATGAATATAATATGAATATACTAAAATTTAACCAACATATATAGAACTAGGTATTATAGATTCATTATTTTTTCTATTTGCAAGTATTTTCAATAATCTTAATAAAACTTACTGTTTATTCCCATACTTATCCACCTTCCTGGCATTTGGCTTCCTAACAAATCGCTGTAGGCCATATCAAATACATTATTGCATTGCGCATAACATCCCAATCTTTTGGCTACTTGAAAACCTAAGCGAACATTGGCAACAAAATAGTCTTTGCTAATCGTAGCTTGAATAGCAGGTGCATTAAGTATGTTTCTTTCTTTATAGAGCAT
>JAURLW010000017.1 GCA_030831005.1 Bacteroidota bacterium | reverse complement strand
CTGCACTCATCAGAAAAACACAAATTAAACTCCATGAGAAAATTGATGACCTCAATGTCATAAAATCAGAAAAAGACAAATTATTGATGGCTGAAGTGCAACAAAAAAGAGTTTTGGAGGCAGAAACTAATGAAACCAATAAAGTTGTTAAAGATTTAAAAGGTAGAGAGAAAGAATTAACCGCTCAAATTGAAAAAAAGCAAAGACAAACTAGGCAGTTAAATACAGCGATTAGTAATATCATCCAGAGAGAGATTGAAATTGCAAGAAAAAAGGCTGAAGAAGAGCAAAGAAAACTAGCAGCTAAGAATAATGCGGCTATCAAACCTAATACTGGAGGAGGCGCTGCCAATGTTGAGCCTTATAAACCAAAACCAGTAAATAACTCCTATATTTCTAACCTTACACCTTCCGAAGCGGCGTTATCAGATAATTTTGAAGCAAATCGAGGCAGATTACCTTGGCCAGTTGAAAAAGGATTTATTTCCGAATCGTTTGGAACGCACAAACACCCAATTGCCGAGAAAGTATTGGTAGAGAATTTTGGTGTTGATATCAAAACAAATTCCAATGCACCTGCCCGTTCAGTTTTTGATGGCGTTGTATCGAGTGTATTTTCAGCGGGTATGGGCCAAACCGTGATGATTAATCATGGCAAGTTTTTTACGGTATACTCTAAATTAGGGGCTGTATCGGTGAAAGCTGGTGATCGAGTAAAAACCAAACAGCACATTGGCGTAGTTGGTAATATTGATGGCGAAACCACTATTAATTTCCAAATTTGGAAGGTAGGTGCTAATAATAAAAGCACTAGAGTAAATCCTGAAGATTGGATAGCCCGTTAATATTAAAATAGATTAATATTTTATAGCTCTGTATAGCTTAGTTTTGCTCTACAAAATTAAAAAACTATGAAAAAAATTATTTTAGCAATCGCTGCAGTAAGCACTTTCTTTGCAGCATGTAACTCATCTTCAGACGCAGACAAAGTATCTGCAACAGATGCTCAAGAAGTAACTACTTCTGGAGACACATTAAATGCAAATATTGCTGAATCAAACGTAGAATGGTTGGCAAGTAAAGGTCTTGGTAAACTTGAAATTGGTAAAACACAACACCATGGTACCTTCAAATTACAATCTGGCTACTTATTAGTTGATTCTAGTAGTGCAATCACTGGTGGTAAATTTATCATTGATATCAAATCATTAAAATCAGATGATTTAACAGATACTGGTTATGCACATAAATTAGATGGTCACTTATTAAGCCCTGATTTCTTTAATGCAGATACTTTTGCAACAGCGAGCTTAGAAATCACTGCAGTTGCAGCTGGTGTAGATACAGTAGGACTTTTGATGAAAGATGCTACCCATACTATTACGGGTAACTTAACCTTGAAAAATGTAACTAAAAGCATTTCTTTCCCTGCTAAAGTTAGTCAAGCTAATGGCGTAATTACCGCTGATGCTAATTTCACTTTCGATAGAACGCAATGGAATTTATCTTATGGTAATGACAAAAGCTTTAAAGACAAATTTATCCACCCAGATGTTACTTTAAAAATACATACTGTTTGTGCAAAATAAACAAGCTATAAAAAGTTAAAAGGTGCGAATTAATTCGCACCTTTTTTTTACCTTGTTCATATGTTAGCGCATTTTTTTAGTAGTTTTTATAATCAACTTCTACATACCCAAGCAATAGAATTTATTGCGGCTATAACGGGTATTATATCGGTGCTCTATTCTCGAAAAGCGCATGTTTATACTTATCCTATTGGCTTAATAAGCACCTTAAGCTATATAATCATTTGTCTTAAAGCTTCTCTATTTGGCGAAAGTGTTGTCAATTTATTCTATTCCATAATGGGTGTTTATGGTTGGTATCATTGGAAAAGCAAGTCTAAAATAGAAGATGCGCTTCCAATATGTTACTCCACAAAAAAACAACACCTACAGCAGCTCCTGCTATTTGGTAGTTTATTTTTGCTATTTTTTTGTTCGCTGACCTTGCTTAAAAATTATTTTTCACCAGACACCATTCCCTTTGCAGATGCGCTGGCTAGTGCAGCAGCCTTCACGGGCATGTATTTGATGACTCAAAAAAAGGTGGAAAGTTGGTATTGGTGGTTGCTTACTAATATAGTGTGCATACCCTTGTACTACGTGAAAGGCTACGCATTTACAAGCGTTCAATATGGCGTATTTACTATTTTAACTTTTTATGGCTTGAAAAGTTGGAAGCAATATGCTGAAAAGCAAGTTTAACTTAGCATATTCCATAACGCATCTTTCAAGGCTACAATACCTTGATTAGCAGCTGAGGAAATAAATAAATGAGGCACTGCTTTTGGAAGTGTTTTAGCGATTTCACTTTTCAATTCATCATCGAGCATATCTGATTTACTAATAGCAATCAGCATATTTTTATCCATTAATTCAGGATTAAATTGTTGCAACTCACTAATAAGTATATCAAACTCTTTGGCGTGATCTTGACTATCTGCAGGAATTAAAAAAAGCAATACGGAGTTACGTTCAATATGTCTCAAAAAGCGATGACCTAATCCTTTACCTTCAGCTGCACCTTCTATAATACCCGGTAAATCGGCTACGCAAAAAGAAGCATCATCTCTATAAGGCACCATTCCTAATTGTGGCGTTAAGGTAGTAAACGCATAATTAGCAATTTTAGGTTTTGCTGCGCTGATTACAGATAAGAGGGTTGATTTTCCTGCATTAGGGAAACCGACCAAACCTACATCTGCTAAAATTTTAAGCTCTAAATATTTCCAACCTTCTGTTCCTAATTCGCCTGGTTGAGCATATTCGGGTGCCTGGTTGGTAGACGTTGCAAAATTATAATTCCCTAATCCACCACGACCACCTTTACACCAAATGATCTCTTGACCTTCTTCTAAAATTTCTGCTTCAACTTCTCCCGTTTCTTCATCTCTAGCAATGGTACCTAATGGAACTTCGATAATAATATCTTCTCCATCATGGCCAGTACATTTATTTTTATCTCCATTGCGGCCATCTTTTGCAATAATATTTTTGTGATAACGCAAATGCAAAAGCGTCCATAATTGTCTATTACCTCTTAAGATAATATGACCACCTCTGCCTCCATCTCCACCATCCGGACCAGCTTGCGCATTAAATTTAGTACGGGCCATGTGTGCGCTTCCAGCGCCACCTTTTCCCGAATGACAAAATACACGGATATAATCTACAAAGTTTGCTTTTTCCACTAGGCTGGTAAGAGATATTGCTCTATTTCTTTTTTAATCAATTCAAATGTAGCCTCAATAGTTCCATTACCTACAAGACGCACTAATTTTCCTAAGCTATCATAATAACTAGCTACTGGTGCTGTTTTTTCATAATACTCACGGATACGTTTACTAATTACTTCTTCATTGTCATCACTTCTACCAGATGTAATGCCACGCTCTACCAATCGTCTTACTAATTCCTCTTCTGGTACTTCTAAAGAAATAACTAATTTAATAGGTGCTGCTTTAAAATCTAATAATTTGTCTAGCGCTTCAGCTTGAGCCTTAGTTCTAGGGAAACCGTCAAAAATGAATCCACGTGTTTTTGGTGTTTCATCAATTTTTGAACTGATCATTCCTATTACCACTTCATCAGGAACCAATAAACCTTGGTCCATAAATTTCTTTGCTTCAAGTCCAAGCGTTGTTTCACTACTTACTTCATGACGCAATAAATCGCCTGTTGAAATGTGTTGCAATTGATAACGTTCAATGATGTTGCTCGACTGTGTGCCTTTACCACAACCTGGAGGGCCAAATAAAATTAAATTAAACATAGTGCTTAGTTATTACTTACAAAAGTACAAAAATATAAGCGCTCTTGAGTGAGAAATTATTTTAAAAAAATGTTCGATTTAATTAAAAACTGCCTGAAAAAGTCAAAAAAAAATTTCAGAAAAATAACTGCAGCTTCTATCCAATTTTTATTTTATTTTAATTTCTATTAATCACAATCTTCTGAAAGCATTGTATATACTACGTTTCAGAGCATAAAAAAAAGTCCGACCAGTTGCGTTGGGTGTCGGACTTTTATGAGGATGGGTTAGTAAGTACAATCCTTACACAATATTAGAAAAAAAATCACTAAAAAAAATATTTTTCTATGTTTTTTTTAAATGTTGAAAACCTGTTGACAACCAAAAAACGCACTCACCTCAAATTAGATTACCAATCTTTTTCTTTTTTTATTGGTTGTGCTCGCTCTTGTCTTTTCTTATCCTGTAGTTTTTTTTCTTCTTGCATTAATGCTTGCAACAATTGTTCTGCTTGTTGTTTTGATAATTTACTGGGTTGTTGCGATGGATTATTTTTTTCTTCTTGATTCTTTTCATCTTTTGGTTGCTCTTGCTTTTGCTGTTGATCTTTTTGATCGTTCTTATTGTCCTTATTATCCTTCTTTTGTTGATCTTGCTTTTTGTTTTGCTTATCCTTCTGCTTATTGTTATCTTCTTTCTTTTTCATGGCTAAAGCATAGGATAAATTGTATTTAGCATCTTGATCATCTGCATTTAACTTCAATGCATTTTTATAATATGTAATAGCCTCTTCCCATTTCTTCTCATCCATATAAGTATTGCCCATATTGTATTGTGCATTACTTTTTGCTTGTTTATCTGCACTCCATTTAGTGGCTTGATCAAATTCCTTTCTAGCGGCTTCTTTATTTTTTTGACCATACAAACTATTGCCATTATTAAAATGAGCAGTGCTGTTTTTTTGATTCAATTGGAGCGCCTTTTGGTAAGATTGCGATGCTTCTTTATACTTTTTTTCTTTGTATAAGGCGTTCGCCTTTTTTAGTAGTTTATTTTCTTGCCCATATAATGAAGGGTTACAAACCCACAAGCACAATAGTAATACAGGCAGCGTTTTAGGTAATTTGTTAGTCGTCATTTTTAGTAACATAGCAACTATTAACAACAATAAAGCAATGGTTAATGGTATTTGAAAATAATTAGTATAATCGGTATACAAAACACTTTCAAATTCTGTTGTTGTCATTTGATCAATCTTAGCAGCTATTGTTTTCAGCGATTCATCCATATTGTCGATTGCACTATAGGTTCCATTTGTTTGAAGAGCTATTGTTTCTAAGGCAGCTTTATTTAGCTTAGAAATTACTTCATTGCCTTCTGCATCAATTTTATTTGCTTGGGTATTAGGATCAAAAATAGCTGCACCCTTTTCAGAACCTACACCAACTGTTTGAATGCTAATACCCGCCTCTTTAGTCTTCTCTATGGCACTAGCAGATTGTTCATCATGATCTTCTCCATCAGAAATAAGGATGATGGTTTTACTATTTCTATTTTTACCGCTAAGCGAAGAGCAAGCTAAATTAATAGCCGCACCTACTTCGGTACCTTGTGTAGGTACCATATCTGGACTAACCGCTTGCAACATCATTTTTAATGCCGCATGATCACTTGTGATAGGCACCTGCAAATAGGCATTGCCTGCAAAAACAATTAAGCCTACTCTGTCATTCTCTACTTTATCCAATAATTTATTTACAAACAGCTTTGCTCTCGAAAGTCGATCGGGTTGTAAATCTTTAGCCCACATACTTTTACTCACATCCAAGGCTATCATAATATAAACCCCTTTTCGTTTTGCGGTAGCATTGCCACTTCCTTTTTGCCAATTAGCTAGGGCTAGAATTAAAAAAAATAGAGCTCCAATAAATAATAGCGTTTTTGCTTTAAAACGATTGGGGATATAGCCCAAAAATTGTTGCATAACTACATTTCTATTGCCCAATTTGTCAATAGTGCTTCGCTGCCACTTTAAAAATAAATATAAACTAAGCAATAAAATGGGAATACTCACTAAGAGCCATAGGTATACTACATGTTCAAATCGGTACATACGCTACATTAAAAATTAGAAAACAAATTTAATAAAGCAAAAGATAGTGTTTATCAATCAAAGACCACTAAAATACAAATTTTAACACCCTTTTTACGATTAAGCCCTGTTGATAATTAAAAGCCGGCAATTACTTTTTTTGCCCATTACTATCCTGTAGATTTGTACTTATGCAACCTTATTTAGACGATTTAAACGAGCAACAAAAAGAAGCAGTACTTCATATTAATGGTCCTTTGATGATTGTGGCGGGAGCAGGTAGCGGAAAAACTAAAGTACTTACCACTCGTATCGCTCATCTTATGCAACAAGGGATTGACCCCTTTAATATATTGGCGCTTACGTTTACTAATAAGGCAGCTACGGAAATGAAAGAACGTATCGAACGAATTTTGGGCAATAACGACGCTCGTAATTTATACATTGGCACTTTCCACGCTGTATTTGCAAAAATTCTAAGAGCCGAGGCAACAAAAATTGGCTATCCAAGCAATTTTACTATTTACGATACCGATGATGCTAAGTCTATCATCAAAGAAATAGTGAAAGATCTCAATTTAGATGATAAAATATACAAACCGGCATTTGTTTATAATCGTATTTCTGCAGCAAAAAATAGTTTATTAAATGCAGCCGCTTATATTAATGATAGTGTTATTCAACAAGAAGATGCTAGAGGCAATCGTCCTATGATAGGCAGCATTTATGAGCGATATGAAAATAAATGTTTCAGAAATGGAGCTATGGATTTTGATGATTTACTCTTTAAAATGTTTAACATTCTTCATGCTGTACCTGAAGTATTAGCCAAATACCAGCATCGATTTAAGTATATTCTTATTGATGAGTATCAAGATACAAATGTGGCGCAGTATCAAATTATAAAAATGCTGGGGGCTGTTAATGAGAATATTTGTGTAGTGGGCGACGATGCGCAAAGTATTTATTCTTTCCGAGGCGCAACCGTAAAAAATATTTTACAGTTCGAGAAAGACTACGAAGACACTAAAATTATTAAACTAGAGCAAAACTATCGCAGTTCGAAATCTATTTTAGAAGTTGCTAACACCATCATCAGCAACAATAAAAATCAAATCAAAAAATCGCTTTGGACAGATAATGAACATGGTGAAAAAATAAAGGTAGTAAGAACACTTACCGATAATGACGAAGGGCGATTTGTAGCGGATACCATTACCGAACTGAAACTCCGAAACCACTACGACAATAAAGATTTTGCGATTTTATACAGAACCAATGCTCAAAGTAGATCCTTTGAGGAAAGCTTGAGAAAAATGAATATCCCCTATAAATTATATGGTGGCGTTTCCTTTTATCAGCGTAAAGAGATTAAAGACCTATTGGCTTATCTCCGTATAGTAGTTAATCCTAATGATGAAGAAAATTTAAAACGCATCATCAACTATCCCGTTAGAGGTATTGGAAAATCAAGTATTGATAGAATGGTGCTTGCCGCTAATACCAATGCTGTGAGTATGTGGGATATTTTACAAAACCCAACAAATATTGGCTTGAAAGGTGCTGCCCTTAATGCTGCAGAAAACTTTGTCATCATGATTAAAAGTTTTCAGTCGATGCTAGAAAAAGAAAACGCCTATGATATTGCCTTTGCAGTTGGTAAGCAAACAGGATTGGTTGCTGAATTATACAATGATAAATCAGTAGAAGGACTAGCGCGCTATGAGAATATTCAAGCTTTGCTCAACTCTATTAAAGAGTATACAGAAACGCCAGACGAAGAAGGTGAATTACAAGATAAAAGCTTAGGTAATTACCTACAGCAAATTACCTTACTTACAGATGTAAATAATGATGATGCCGATAAAGATGCGGTTAGTCTAATGACCATACATGCTGCTAAAGGCTTGGAATTTCCTTGTGTATTTAGTGTAGGCTTAGAAGAAAATTTATTTCCAAGCGCCATGAGTTTATACGACCGTGCAGATTTGGAAGAAGAAAGAAGATTGTTTTATGTAGTGGTTACAAGAGCAAAATCTAAATTATGGATTTCATATGCAAACACGCGTTATCGTTTTGGCTCTTTAATACAAAACGATCCTAGTCGCTTTTTAGATGAAATTCCAGAGCCCTTTTTAGATAAGACCTTTACAGGCAGCGCCTCTAAAAGCAACAATAGCGGCATGGGTATTCAGTTTAAAGCAGATGACAAAACGCCAAGCTCTTTAAAAAAATTATCTGAAAAATTACAACAGCTACATATCCCAGCTCATACACCTTCCGCTAATTTTACGGTTGCCGATCCATCAGAGATTGCAGTTGGACAAAAAGTAGAACATCAAAAATTTGGTATAGGAACGGTTAAAGCTATTGAAGGTGCTGCTAACAACAGAATAGCACAAATAGAATTTGGTGCTGGCAATGGACTTAAGAAAATCATGCTCAATTTTGCAAAATTAAGTATCGTTAGCTAGGCGAATAAAATTATATACGCACTAAAATCTTAGTATTACCATTGGCAATCAATAAGTAGCTGATATTTATTGTAATTTTGCAGTATGAAAAAGGCATTACTCATAATTATGGATGGATGGGGCAAAGGAACCCGACCTTCAGCAGATGCAATTGCAAATGCACATACTCCTTTCTTTAATTCCTTGCAAGGTCAATACCCTTATACTACGCTTACTACATTTGGTGAGGCGGTAGGGTTACCAGAAGGTCAAATGGGTAATTCGGAAGTTGGTCATTTAAACATTGGTGCCGGAAGAATTGTATATCAAGAACTGCAACGTATCAATGTAGCTATAAAAACGGGTGAGTTATTTACTAATGAAGTATTAGTAGCTGCAATGCAAGAAGCTAAAGCAAAAAATAAAACCTTGCACCTCATGGGCTTGGTTGGCGATGGTGGTGTACATGCTCATTCTTCACATTTAAAAGCATTAGTTAGCTTAGCCCATACGCATCAAATTGAAAAAGTTGCAATTCATGCATTTACCGATGGTAGAGATACCGATCCTAAGAATGGATATGCATTTTTGAAAGACATAGAAGATTTTATTAGCGATAAAAATGCACAAATAGCTTCCGTTACTGGTCGATATTTTGCAATGGATAGAGATAAGCGATGGGATAGAGTAAAAATAGCTTATGATGCCTTAGTGAATGGCATTGGAACTCCTACTCATTCGATTTTGGATGCTATGCAACATGCCTACTCCGAAAATATGACAGATGAATTTATTAAGCCCATCATCGCTACTGATGCAGAAGGTAAACCTATAGCTACGATACAAAATGAGGATGTAGTTATTTGTTTTAATTTTAGAACAGATCGTTGTAGAGAGATTACTGAAGTACTCACCCAGAAAGATTTTCCAGATTATAACATGAATGCGTTAAACTTGCATTATTGCACGTTTACAGAGTATGATGCTACCTTCAAAAACGTAGCTGTTGTTTTTTACAATGATAATCTAAACAATACCTTAGGGGAAGTATTAGCCAACAATCATGTGAAACAATTACGCATGGCGGAAACAGAAAAATATCCGCACGTTACCTTTTTCTTTTCTGGTGGAAGAGAAACGCTTTTTGAGGGCGAAAGTAGAATCATGAAAGATTCACCAAAAGAAGTGGCTACCTATGATTTAAAACCAGAAATGAGTGCCATTCCATTAAAAGATGCACTGCTTGAAGCAATTGAACATCAGTCTGCTGATTTTATTGTAATCAATTTTGCAAATGCAGATATGGTTGGTCATACCGGCGTATGGGAAGCAGCAATTAAGGCTGCAGAAACAGTAGATTCTTGTATTGCAGAAATTATTCCTTTAGCCCTTCAAAAAGAATATGGAGTTTTTCTAACAGCAGATCACGGTAATTCTGATTGCCTAATTAATGAAGATGGTTCTCCTAATACCGCACACACCATGAACCCGGTTCCTTTTTATGTGATTGATAATGATTATAAAGGCACGCTTAAAGAAGGTGGTAAATTGGGCGATTTAGCCCCTACTATATTACACTATATGGGATTGTCAATTCCTAAAGAGATGACGGGAAGCGTATTAATTTAAATACTAGAAAGCACCGCTTTATCTTCAGTAACAATTAATTCATAGGGCATTCCTAAACGGAGTGCCCTATTATCGTATTGATGACCACAAGGCATATTAAAACAAACCGGATAACCATAGCCCGCAACTTTATCCCAAATTACTTCTTGAACAGATTGTCCAAACGGACGTTCAGTATCTTCAATATCTGTAAAACTTCCTACCAACAATCCTTTTAATTGGCTTAATTGTCCGGAGCGTTGCAAGGTATAAAGCATTCTATCTATCTGATAAACATGCTCACCAATATCTTCAATAAATAGTATTTTATCTTTCGTATCGATTTGTGAAGAAGAACCCGTTAGATGAGCTAATATGGCAAGATTGCCGCCCACCAAAGGGGCTGCTGTTTGCCCAAGTACATTCATAGCATGAGCTGGCATTTCATAACGTAATGGCTTTCCTTGAAGAGCATTTAAAAAAGACTGAACTGGTTCTTTTTCCCAATTATCAGCCGCAACACTTCCACACATTAAAGAATGCATAGTAGGAATCCCAAAATGGGCTTGAATATGGCTATGTAAAACAGTTATATCACTAAAACCGCATATCCATTTCGGATGTTTTAAAAATTTACTAAAATCAATTTGATCAATTATTCTACTCATGCCATAACCACCTCTTCCCATCCAAATTGCATGGATACTTGGGTCGTCCATCATGGCTTGCAAATCTACTAAGCGTTCCTCATCAGTACCGGCAAAGTAGTGTGCTCCCAAACCAATAGTTTTCCCTACAACGGTTTCATACCCTTGAGCATGCAATAAATGAAGGGCTTGTTCGATACGACTATGAGCTACATATCCTGATGGACATGTAATGCCTATTTTCATTCCTGCGGATAGATATGCTGCTTGCATAATAATGTTGTTATTTACCAAATACCAATAAAAATAATGTTTTCCTCTATTTTAGTTGGATATATTTTTAATTTATAACCTTCGCCAGTGGTATTTCTGCCATTTACAATATCAAAACGATATTTGTGTAAAGGGCATACCAATCGATCATGAGCATCGAGCCAACCCTCACAAAAAGAAGCGCCGGCATGCGGGCAAGTAGCGGCAAATGCATGAGCTTGGTTGTTTTTTTTAACTACGATGAGTTGCTTATCCGCTAATTTAAGAGATTCGAATTCCCCTTCTATTAGTTCGTCCCACAATAAAGAAGTACTTAGAAACTGATACATGCTTAGCGTTTAGTAGAAAAAAAGTCTTTCATTAATTGCGCACATTCATTAGCCATTATCCCCTTTGTTAAACTTGCTTTGGGATGAAAAGGCCAGTGTTCTTTTGTATGTTTTTGATACCCATTTTTTTCATCTGAGGCACCAAAAACTATATGTTTTACTTTACTCCAATAAAGCGCGCCTGTGCACATTAAACATGGCTCTACGGTAACATAAACTGTTGCTTCACTTAAGTATTTACTTCCTATTTGATTACACGCAGCAGTGATAGCAATCATCTCAGCATGTGCCGTTGGGTCTTTTAATTGTTCTGTTTGATTATGACCTCGAGCTATAATTTTTTGATCCCAAACAACGACAGCACCTATGGGAATTTCTCCCAAATCAAAAGCTATTTGAGCTTGTTCTAGCGCGGCTTTCATAAAATAGGTATCGTCGTGCATTATTCTTTATTTTTAGTGTCCATTAAAATGGTCACGGGACCATCATTTTGTAAAGTTATTTGCATATCGGCTCCAAAAATACCCTGTTGAGTAGGAATGGATGTTTGCATTTTTTCAATAAACAATTGATATAAAGGTTTTGCGTGATCGGGATGAGCGGCATTGATAAAAGAAGGCCTATTACCTTTCTTATAATTGGCAAATAAAGTAAACTGACTCACTACTAATACAGCGCCGTTCACCGCATTTAAATCTAGATTCATCGCTCCTTGATCATCTGAAAAAACACGAAGTTTTTCTATTTTTTGCACTAACCATGTTACATCCTCTTCTGTATCATCGTGCGTAATACCCAGCAGAATAAGAAATCCTACTTGAATAGAACCTACTATTTCTTCACCTACGGATACTTGTGCTTTTTTTACGCGTTGAATAACTGCTTTCATAGCTTAACCATATAATTCAAATTCAACATCTGTTTTATTATAGCCCAATTTAATAATACGCTCTTTAGCTTCGTCTACCATTGGTCGCCAACCGCAAAGCATAAAATGCGCTACCGGCAAATCGTTACAAAGTGCTTCATAAATACTATGCACATAACCTTGTTTTGATTTATATGCGGATCTTGAAGTTATAGGATGATAAAAAAACTGGTCGTTTTGTATGGCTAAGGCTTCCATTTCATCTTTGAAGAGTAAATCCTCTTCTGTGCGACAACCATAAATCAAATGAATATCTAAATGAGGTAATTGTTCTTGCTGAATATACTGTAGCATACTTCTATACGGAGCAATACCTGTGCCTGTGCAAATTAAAAATAGGGTTTTATCTAATTGCTCGGGCAATACAAACACCCCTTGTGCAGCTCTTACTAAGAATTCAGTTCCAATACTTGCTTGTTCAAATAAATAAGTAGTGCCCGCTCCTTGTTCAAGTTTTACAATTACTAATTCAAAAATATTACTTTGATTAGGCGCATTGGCAATGCTGTAACTGCGCCAGCGCTTATTGCGGCGTTCGGAAATGGGTAAATCGAGTGTAACAAACTGTCCGGGAATAAAATGGAACTGCTCTAATTCAGGCAATTGTATCCAAAATCGCTTTACAGTGGGCGATTCTTGTTGGATCTTCAATATTATACCTTTATGCCAAGCTAATACCATAACGCAAAGATACTATCGACTTTCTATAATTTTTATAAAAGATTACTGAATATACTTGTATTTTTGCTGAAATCTAAAACACCCCTTATGGCGAGTATATTATTTAATAATCGAATTGCAAAAGAAATAGAAGAAATCAAAGCAGCTGGCTTATTTAAAGAAGAGCGCATTATTGCTTCAGAGCAAGGTGCAGAAATTAGTGTAAATGGGAAAACGGTTTTGAATTTTTGTGCTAACAACTATTTAGGCCTCTCTTCACATCCAAAAGTTATTGCAGCAGCACACGAAACTCTAGACTCTAGAGGTTATGGCATGAGCTCT
>JAURLW010000127.1 GCA_030831005.1 Bacteroidota bacterium | reverse complement strand
TACTGTTCTTTCTTATAATGTTATAGGCGAATTAAGGGGAAGCAAGTATCCAAAACAGATTATAACTTTTGGAGGCCACTTAGATTCATGGGATGTAGGTGAAGGTGCTCATGATGATGGTGCAGGTTGCGTTCAAAGCATCGAAGTAATAAGAACCTTAAAACAACAAAACATTAAACCTATTCATACCGTTCGTGCGGTATTATTTATGAATGAAGAGAATGGTTTGAGAGGTGGTAATGCTTATGCCGATTCTCTAGTAGCCAAAAAAGAACAAGCTATTTTTGCAATGGAAAGTGATGCTGGAGGATTTTCTCCAAGGGGTATTGGCTTTGAAATGAACGATTCCTTAAAAGCAATTTGCAAATCGTGGAAACCATTATTTGAGCCTTATAATATTTATGATTTTGACAAGGATGAAGGAGGCGCAGATATTAGTCCACTTAAGAAATTTAATACACCCCTTGCTGGTTTGCTACCCGACCCTCAACGATATTTCGATGTACATCATACCAACAAAGATGTATTTGAAGAAGTAAGTCACCGCGAGCTAAAATTAGGAGCATTTGCCATGACTGCTTTTATCTATATGGTCGATCAACATTTATTTAAATAGTTCGCTTGAAAATAATCAAACAACTTTATAAAGCATCGATATTAAGTAAACTATCCTTACTAGTGATAGCTTGTACGCTATTACTGGCTGTATTTGCAGAAGCTATTATTCCAGACAAATCAATTGATGCCAACAAAATGATTTTGGAATTAGGTGCAAAATCTCCTGGCTTCAAAAAAACAGTATTTAAAATAGCGATTCAAAAAAATAATACAAATCGAAGCGTTTGGAGTACCTTTTGGTATGGAGAAGAAGCAAAATGGACCTATATACCATACAATAGCATCAGCTTCTCGAAAAATGATGTAATGCTTAAGCATTATATCGACGAAGCTCTTGAAGACACGCTTAAAATAAATTATCAAACTATTTTACCAACTTCAAAACAATCATTGAACGTTGCAGAGAAGCAAGCCTATATTTTAAATAAGCATACAGAAACCATTCACTATTTACTAGGATCTGATAAATATGGAAGAGATATCTTATCTCGTTTAGTTTTAGGTAGCCGAGTTAGTTTGGCCGTTGGTATTATTAGTGTAGTACTTACTTTACTATTAGGCATAAGTTTGGGAATGCTTGCAGGATATTTTGGTGGCATAACCGATAAGGTAATTCAGTTTATCATCAGTATGATTTGGGCAATACCAACATTGCTATTAGTATTTGCTATTACATTGAGTATTGGGAAAGGGTTTTGGCAATTGTTTATTGCCATAGGTTGTAGCATGTGGGTAAGTACGGCAAGACTTATTAGGGGCCACGTCATGAGTCTTAAACAAAATGATTATATCACCGCAGCAAGAGCACTTGGCTTATCTAATTGGCGAATCATGTATCATCATTTATTACCCAATTGTAGTAGTATTATTTTGGTAATGGCGGCTAGCAATTTTGCATCTGCTATATTAGTGGAAGCTGGATTGAGCTTTTTAGGCATAGGCATACAAGCACCGCAATCATCGTGGGGATTAATGATTAAAGAACAATACAATCTAATCATTACCGATAAAGCTATTTTAGCTCTGCTTCCCGGATTTGCTATTATGTTATTAGTATATGCTTTTCATATCTTAGGTAATACCCTAAGAGATATATTGGATGTAAAGCAAAATTAGATTGAAGAAATTGCTTTTGCAGCAATGAAAGCACTGCTCCAAGCATGTTGAAAATTGAATCCGCCTGTAATACCATCAACATCTATAATTTCACCAGCAACATACAAATTAGGTAACTTTTTTAATTCCATAGTTACAGCATTTATTTCATTAATTGCGATACCGCCTGCGGTAACAAACTCCTCTTTAAAGGTTGTTTTGCCTTGCATAGCGACTTTATAAGCGCACAAACATTGAATGAACTTATTTAGCGGTTCAGATTTAATATCTGCCCAACGTACTTCACTAAGTATTCCTGCTTGCTCTAATAAAAAATGCCATAAACGTTTAGGCAAATCAAATGGAATTTTATTTTGTACTAACAACTTACCTTGAAGCGTACGCATATCTTGAAAGATGGATCTACATTCATGTTCATTAATGTCACCCAACCAGTTAATTTGAACAGTACAAGCGTAATTTAAATTACCCAATTCACGAGCACCCCAAGCAGAAGTTCGCAAAACTGCAGGACCACTCAAACCCCAATGGGTTATTAATACAGGACCTTGTTCACATATTTTAGTGCCCAATAATTTCACTTGTGCATTGGCTACACTCAAGCCCATTAGTTTTGTAATTGGATGCTTGGGCAAATTGATAGTAAACAACGATGGTACAGGTGCAACAACCTCTAATCCGAGATTGCGTAACCATTGCCATTGTTCATCTTTAGGAAAACCACCCGTTGTCAATAGTACTTTATCTGCAATATAAACTTGTTCATTTTTGAAGGACAAATGCCATTTGCCTTTTTTACATGCTATAGCCTCTAGGGTATGATTATACTTGATGTGGGCTTTATTCTGATGCATGGCTTTCCAAATACAATCAATGATCGTTTGAGCATCATCAGTTATAGGAAACATTCTCCCATCGGCTTCTGCTTTCAATGACACACCTCTGCTTTCAAACCAAGCTATAGTATCTTTTGGAGAAAAATGATGTAAGGTTTTTTTTAATAAGCTTGCTCCACGCGGATATTTTTTAATCAATGCAGGTATTTCAAATAAGGCGTGTGTAACATTGCATCGTCCACCGCCAGATGCTTTTACTTTCTGCATGGGTTTGTGCTGTTTTTCAAACAGCACCACTTCATCCTCAGGGCTTAATGAAAGATTAGCTGCAGCAAAGCAACCAGCAGCACCAGCGCCTACTATAGCTATTTTCATAAAAATTATTTTTTTGAACTCTTCAATTGTGCTTCCACAACAGAAATAGCAACCATATTTACAATTTGACGTACGGTACTTCCTAGTTGCAATACATGTACAGGTTTATTTAATCCTAATAAAATTGGACCAATAGCTTCGGCTCCTCCAATTTCTTGCAATAAGTTATACGCAATATTTCCAGCAGATAAATTAGGGAAAATAAAGACATTAGGCGTTTCATTAACTAATGCAGAGAATGGATAATTCTCTTTCATTAACTCTTGATTAAACGCCACACTTGCTTGCATCTCTCCATCAACAATAAGCTCAGGATGAGTAGCTTTTAATTTTGCTACAGCATTTCTAACTAAAATTGCTTCAGCAGAATCACTACTTCCAAAATTAGAATACGAGAGCATTGCAATTCTTGGTTTAATATTGAAATTCTCTACTTCTTTGGCCGCTAAAACAGTAATATCAACTAATTCATCCTCTGTTGGATTGAAATTAACCGAAGCATCGGCAAAAAAGATAGGCCCTTTTTTGGTAAGCATCATATACATTCCTGCTACCCTTTTCACTTCCTTCTTCATACCAATGATTTGAAGTGCAGGTCTTAGCATATCTTGGTATTTTCTCGTAATGCCGGATATCAATGCATCTGCTTCGCCATTAGCTAACATCATGGAGCCAAAATAAGCGCGCTCACGCATTACTTTTTTAGCTTCATATAAATTATACCCTTTACGCTGACGCTTTTCAAAAAACTTTTGTCCATATTCATATCGTTTATCTTCCATGCTATCGCATTTTGGATCTATGATTTGAATATTTTCTAATTGTAAACCATGCTCTTCAATTAACGCATTAATCTTTTCTTTTTTTCCTAATAAGATTGGTGTTGCAATACCTTCATCATTTACAATTTGTGCTGCTTTTAGAATTTTTAAATTCTCTGCTTCTGCAAAAATCACTCGCTTAGGTGCTTGTTTAGCTTTATTAATGATATAACGTAATAAATTATCATCAGATCCTAAACGCTTGTATAATTCATTTTCATAAGCATCCCAATTTTTAATAGGATATTTAGCAACACCACTATCCATAGCTGCTTTAGCTACAGCTGGAGCAACCGTAACTAACAATCTAGGATCTATTGGTTTTGGAATGATATATGTTGGTCCAAATTGCAAACTCTTTTCATTATACGCAACGTTTACAATATCAGGTACTGGTTTTTTGGTAAGTTCAGCTAAAGCTTTTACAGCAGCTAATTTCATTTCTTCATTGATAGTGGTAGCACGAACATCCAAAGCACCTCTAAAAATATAAGGGAAACCTAGTACATTATTCACTTGATTAGGATAGTCGCTTCTACCCGTAGCCATAATTATATCTGGGCGAGCAGCTATTGCTTCTTCATAAGCAATTTCCGGAGTTGGATTAGCTAATGCAAATACAATAGGATTTTCAGCCATAGCTTGAACCATTTCTTTAGAAACCACATTGCCCTTTGATAATCCAATAAAAATATCAGCACCTACAAAAGCTTCTTCTAAACTAATATTTGCACAGTCTTTGGCAAAAATAATTTTTCGCTCATCTAACTCTTCACGATCACTTGTAATGAGCCCTTTACTATCAAACATATACATGTTTTTAGCTTGGGCACCCAAGGCAATATAAATCTTACAACATGAAATAGCAGATGCACCTGCACCACTAATTACAAATTTTACATCTTCAATTTTCTTGTTTACTAATTCTAATGCATTCAATAAAGCTGCACCAGAAATAATAGCCGTACCATGCTGATCGTCATGCATGATAGGGATATTCATAATTTTCTTTAATCGCTCTTCAATTTCAAAACACTCAGGCGCTTTGATATCTTCGAGATTAATACCACCAAAAGTTGGTTCTAGTATTTTAACCGTATTTACAAACTCATCAATGTTTTTAGTATTCAATTCTATATCAAAGACATCAATGTCAGCAAATATTTTAAATAAAATACCCTTACCTTCCATCACAGGTTTAGATGCTTCAGGACCAATATCCCCTAAGCCTAAAACCGCAGTACCGTTGGAAATTACACCTACTAAATTTCCTTTTGCCGTATATTTATAAACATCTTCAGGATTCTCATGTATTTCCATACAAGGCTCTGCCACTCCAGGAGAATAGGCTAATGCAAGATCTCGCTGCGTTTTCGTTTCTTTTGTAGAAACCACTTCAATCTTACCGGGTCTTCCCTTTGCGTGATATTCTAAAGCGTCTTCCTTTCTAATAATATTAGCCATAAAATGTTTTAATTTTAATTATACGAGCCTATAGCTCGATTGACCTATAAAAATACAAAAATTATTGAAGCTTTGCAAGGGCATTGCTCAATGCAGCAAGCATTGCTTCAATATCTTCTTTTTTGCAAGTACCTACACTTAAACGATACCAATTTGATGTAGCCTCTGCACCAAAAGCAGAGAAAGGTACAATAGCCAATCCGGCTTCTTTAAGTAGATAACTGGTTACATCACATTGTTTCTCTAATAGCACTTGTTGGGCTGTGTGCTTTCCTACTAAATCAAATTGAATAGTAAGGTAAATAGCTGCTTCAGGAGCAATAGCATCAACAGCATAACCTTGAAGTTTCAAATCCATTAAGCCCTTGTAAATAGCTTCTAAACGATAAGCTATTTCTTTTTTAAATGAATCGATATACGTTACAATCGCTTCCTTATTCTTCAAAAATACAGCAGTACCCTTTTGCTCTGCCATTGGAGCCCATGCGCCTAAATGGGTAAGGATAGCTTTCATTTTAGAGATTATTACAGAAGGACCAAAAGCCCAACCTACCCTAACGCCTGTTGCAGCAAATGATTTACTGATGGCGTCTAAATATATGGTGTAAGGCCTAATAGCTGGACAAACACCTACAGGATGCACATGCGTTACTGCATCAAATGTAAGTTGACTATACATTTGATCGTACATAATATAAACCGGTTTTTGATTATCGCCTCTTCTTTGATTTTCAGCTAATACCAAATCACATATTTTCTTTAATTCCTCTGCAGATAGGGTTGTACCGGTTGGGTTTTGTGGCGAACACAAACAAAGTAAATTGGCCTCTTTGATAAATGGAGCAATGCCTTCAGCCGTAGGCATAAATTTAGTTGAAGCATCTGTTGGAATAAGAACATGCTTGCCCTCAACAAAATGCGTATAGTGATTATTATTCCAAGATGGCACCGCATATAAAACGGTATCTCCTTTATCTAAAATAGTTCTGAAAATAGCATAAATCAATGGTCTACCTCCACCAGCTACCAATAATTCATCAGTAGTATAGCTAATATTAAAAAACTCATGGATATACTCCACTAAAGATTCGCGTAGGTCTAAATTTCCTTCTGCAGCAGGATAATTGGTAAAATTATTTTGATAGGCCTTAATAATTTCATCCTTCAACAAAGTTGGAATGGGAAAAACATTAGGATCAAAATCACCTACAGTGAAATTATAAATTTTGGCACCTTGTTGTTGAAGCGCTCGAATTTCTCCTCCTAATTTTACAATTTCAGAACCAATTAAAGTATCCGCTAATTTTGATAATTGCACGTTTTAAATTTTAAATGTGATAGAACTATGCAAAGTTAGAAAAGCATTTTTTATTAATTACGATTTGTTGAAAAAAGTTTACATTTACGCATCATATCACATACGAGCAGCAAGCTCTTACTTGCTTTAAACAATTTATGAATATCGAAATCTGGTCAGTAGGAAAAGAAAATGACCCACATATTGAAGTGGGTATTCTTAATTATTTCAAGAAAATTAAACCCTACGCTAGTATTCAGTTAGAAATCATCCAAATCCCCAAAAGCAAACTTTCTCAAGATGCTGAAAAAAACAAAAAATTAGAGGCAGAGTATATTTTAAAGAAATTACAAACACATCATTATTTAATTTTGCTCGACGAAACCGGCAAGAAATTAAATTCGCTACAATGGGCCCAAAAATTACAACAACTTATGAATCAACGAGTAAAAACATTGGTATTATTGATTGGCGGGGCCTATGGAGTTACCGATGAAATTAAAAAAACATCTAAACAAATGTGGTCATTGTCCGACTTAGTATTTCCTCATCAATTAGTAAGACTGTTATTAGCAGAACAAATCTATAGGTCTTATAGTATTTTAAACAATCTACCTTATCACCACGAATAAAGCTATTGAGCTTTGAATGCAATTTTGGTAATAGCAGTAGTTGAATTTTTAATTTTAAATCGTTCATCTAAACGCATTCCTACAATCCAAACTATACGCTGATTAGATTCTAATACCCAAGTTGTTTCTTTTAGATGCATCGGCACTTTTTGATCAATGAAAAAATCACTGAGTTTCTTTTTCTTATTGTTCATGCCAAGAGGATAAAAATAATCGCCCTCTTTCCAATGTCTCAATAGCAAAGGAAATTCGAGACTTTCCCTAGCTATATATGCAGTATAAAGTTCATTGGGTATAGCATTCATGGGACCTTGCAGAATAGAAATATCCAATAAGCCTTTATCTAAATGTACTTTTTCGTCACCTTCTTGAATAACATAAAAACGAGTTTGATCTTGTTCTATAGGGGTAATAACAAGGTGATGATTGAACTTAAATACTCTGTGCGTTGATGACAAAACCATTTTACCATTCTGCGCCTGCAATAATTCTAATATGGATTTTTGCTGCTTAGAGTTAAAACCATAGGGCTTCAATAATTCAAATAGTATAGTTGAGTATGCGGGCTGAGCGATCAATAATCGAATTGGAATTTTAGTTTCGGTTGAATTAGCAAACAACAATTTCTTTTTGAAATGATCCATTTGATCATGATAAATGGATGCTGCATCATTTAAATGATGTATACTGGTATTAATTGCCTGCATTGCATATGGAAATAGCTTTTCAATAGTAGGTATTACATTTAATCGAATAGCATTTCTGGTATAGTCATCGGAAAGATTAGAAGCATCTTGTCTGTATGGAATCTGATGCTCTAGTGCATAAGTTTCAATTTCCGTTTTAAAAATGGATAGCAAAGGTCTAAAGATGGAATGAGCAAATACTTGCATGCCCGTTAGTCCATCTATACCCGTTCCTTTAAACAAATTCATCAACACTGTTTCTGCATTATCATTGGCATGATGAGCCGTAACAATAGCTTTAAACTGATGTTTTTGCATTAAAGAACGAAACCAATCGTATCGAAGGATACGCGCTGTCTCTTGAGTGCCTTTCTTCAACTCAGCACGAATTGTTTTTGTGTCAAAACGTTGAACATGAAATGGAATAGCATGCTGCTGAGCCCAATCGCGAACTAGCTCCTCATCTAAATGAGACGCTTCTCCTCTTAATTGATAATTACAATGAGCTATTTCAAAAGCGATACCCTGCTGTAAAAACAAGTTGACCAATACCATGGAATCCACACCTCCACTGACAGCAAGTAAAAATACTTCCTTGTCTGAAGTAGTTGGTAAAGCATCAAATGATTTTAGAAAAGCGCTAGATAATGACATGTTTAAAAGGTTAAATCTTCGTAAGCAGCTCTTAATTCGTTAAGACTATGTTGGTCATTTTGAAGTTTTGCCTGTTCCATACCTCTTTCGTATACAGCAATTGCTTGATCTGTTTTTTGCAACGTTTCCAGCAATTTGGCAAAATGATAATACGTACCAATATAATTAGGATTCATGGAATGGTTTATTTCAAAACAAGCCAAAGCACTTTCTAATTGATTTTCTTTAATATACTCTAATCCCAAAGCATGATTTAAAAAAGCATCTTGGGGAGTTTCCTTCAAATAATTCAGTAGTTTCTCAATACGAGGATTCATAGCTTCAAAATTACAATTAATACAGCAATTAGCATAGGTATAAAAAACAAAAGCCTGCGCATGCAGGCTTTTGTTTTTAAAATCTATTATACTTAATGGTTTACAACAAGCTTAGTTTTTGCTGTTGTTCCAGATTGATCATTTACATATATTAATTCATATATTCCATTTGCTAAATCTGTAACGGAAAACGTATGTTGCGTATTAGATACTTGTTGCTTAGCTACTACCATACCCATTGTATTAACTACTAAAAGGTATCCTGCTACTTGATTAATATTGCTAAAGCTCAACTCCACCATATTATTAGCTGGATTAGGAACCGCTTCCATTTGAATAGTTTCATTTACAAGCGTAGGAATTTGAGCAGGCCAAGCAGTTGAAAAATATTGCTTAAATCCACAACCAAAATCACCTGAGAAATAATTTTTCAAAGAAAATTGAATAGGAATAGAAGTTCTAAAAACTTGAAAATAACCAACCCCTTGAGCAGCATTAGCCCAAAATTTCAATCCGTCACAACCGCCATCAGTAACTTCCAAAACGTACCAACTTGGTGGCAAATTTACCGTATCGGTATAAACCGTATTTGGCGCTAAATTTCCTGCATTTCTTTCAGCCACTATTACACCTGCAGCATTTTTAATAGTATAAGAAGTTTCTACCGCTGTATTCGTTTTGAACTTAACTACAATTTTATTTTCCCAAACCGGAGCTGCAGTAAAATCAACTGTCAAACTATTATTTGTTACATTGGCATCATCAGTATTATTTACTTTTACTATACTTACTTGAAATGAATTTGTTCCTGAAGGAGCTGTTCTCAAATCATAATTTTCGGGTAATTCAATAACTGTATCTGCCAGTGGTGCTAATGCACCATTCCATACATAGGTATACAAACCTGTGCTAGTTCCTAATACTTTGTATTCAAATTTTATGGAGTTTATTGTATTCCCTCCAATATTTCGAACTCTAACAACAGGATTACCTACCCTATGATTTTCTCTATAATTAATCTCATGATTACTTGGCGCAATGATTTCTTCTAAGGATGCATCTAAAGCGTTGTTAAATGCTCCATAATGGTAGGCATAACCTGAGATAATATAGGAAGCAGACGGACTAGCAATTTGATAATTTTCAAATTCAATATCTACAGGCTTTGAAACTCCAGCTGACATTCCAGTTAATGGGAAATAAGAATCAAACACTTTATCACCAGGACACCAATTACCTCTATCATAAATCCAAGTACCAGATTGAGGATAAATATGGTTTGAGCCACAATTTGCTCTCCAAATATCTTTATGAGCTATGGCATTTCCGTCTAGTAAAACATCATAATATTTAGAACAAAATTCAGCACAACCATTAGCATCTGAACCATGACCACTGATGAGAAACTTCATAGCTGAAGAAACAGTGCCGGTCGGAGGTGTAATGGTAACAGGAGCAATAGTTGATGTTATAGGATT
>JAURLW010000126.1 GCA_030831005.1 Bacteroidota bacterium | reverse complement strand
CGCCATAACCATGTTCTTTGTGCGTATAATTTTCAATAGCAAAAGAAATATCACCAACACGGTTATTTTCTTTAGCTTCTGCAATGCCTTTATATAATGATTGCTTAGTAACTTGTAATAATTTCAATGTCTCTGGTGCTACGTTGCCAATAGCAAATGTATAAGCGCTATCGCCATGATATCCGTTCATATAAACGCCACAGTCTACAGAGATGATATCGCCATCTTTAAGCACATAATCACTCGGGAAACCATGCACGACTACCTCATTCACCGAAATGCATAAAGAAGCAGGAAACCCACCATAACCTTTAAATGAAGGCACCCCACCGTTATCACGAATGAATTGTTCTGCCATAGCATCGATGGAAGAAGTAGTAATACCTTCCTTTAAAAATTTTGCCACCTCTGTTAAGGTGGCACTAACCATTAAGGCGCTTTTTCTAATTAATTCAATTTCTTCGTTTGTACGAATATGTATCATCTACAAAATATTATATAGTAGTGGCTTGACGGCCAGTAATTCTGCCAGTTTTCATTAATCCATCATACTGACGCATTAATAAATGGCTTTCTATTTGTTGTAATGTATCTAAGATAACACCTACACCAATCAACATAGAAGTACCTCCATAAAAAGAAGCAAAGCCACTAGTTACATGCAACAATGATGCAATACCGGGTAAGATACCTGCAACCGCTAAGAACACAGCACCTGGTAAGGTAATACGATCCATGATAGTAGCAATATAGTTAGCGGTATCTTCGCCTGGTTTTACTCCAGGTACAAAACTATTATTACGTTTTAAGTTATCCGCAATTTCAGTTGGATTAAAAATAAGCGCCGTATAGAAATACGTAAATCCAATTACTAATACTGCATAAGCAATATTATACCATAGCGACGTATTATCTGATAAAGCACGAATTACACCTTGAGCACTTTCGTTGTTTGTAAATCCTAAAATAGTAGCCGGAATAAACATGATTGCTTGCGCAAAGATAATTGGCATTACACCAGAAGAGTTTACTTTCAAAGGAATGAAATCTCTTGAGCTGCTTACATCTTTTGCACCACCTACAATTTTACGAGCATAGTTTAAAGGAATGCGACGTGTACCTTGCGTTAATAAAATTAAACCAACGATAACTGCAATAAACATTGCTATTTCGATTAAGAAAACCAACATACCACCTACACCAGCACCTGTGTTTTTAGAGCTAAACTCATATAACAAAGATTCTGGAAGACGTGCTAAGATACCCACCATGATGATTAATGAAGTACCATTGCCAATTCCTTTATCTGTAATTTTTTCGCCTAACCACATTACAAATAATGTACCTGCAGTTAATACGATAATAGTAGACATAGAGAATAATAAACCACCAAACTCTGGAGCGATAGCTGCAGCAGATTGTGTTCTTAAATAAGCGATATAAGCACTTGCTTGGAAAGCCGTTACTAATACCGTTAGGTAACGTGTGTATTGGTTAATCGTTCTACGACCACTTTCTTCTTTTTGCATTTTTGCAACTTGAGGGATAATGATACCCGCTAACTGCATAAAGATAGAAGCAGAGATATACGGCATTACACCTAATGCAAAGATAGATGCACGACTAAATGCACCACCTGCAAACATATTGAACAAACCTAATAAACCTTCTTTACCACTGTTTAAGGTAAGGTTTACGGGATTGATTCCTGGTAAGGTAATGTAACAACCAACGCGATAAATCAATACCAAAGTAAGTGTAAAAACAATACGATTACGGAGCTCATCAATGCTCCAAATATTTTTTAAAGTTGTGATAAATTTCTTCACAGGTAAATGAGTTTAACTAAATAAAAAGCGAATAAACTAAAAAAGACGCACTTTTCCAAATGCGTCTTTCAAAGTACAAAAATTATAGTAATTCTACTGTGCATCCAGCTGCTTCAAGCGCTTCTTTTGCTTTTGCACTGATGGCGTTAATTTTGAATGGAATTTTAGATTTTACTTCACCTGCACCTAAGATTTTAACTACATCTGTGCGGTTGATTAAACCATTTACGTATAAGTTATCTAAAGTAAATTCAGTGATGGTATATTTTTCAATCAAATGATCTAATTGACCTAAATTGAATACTTTGAATTCTACTCTATTATTATTTTTGAAACCTCTTTTAGGCATTCTACGTTGGATAGGCATCTGTCCACCTTCGTGACCTCTCTTAGATTGAGAACCTGTACGAGCTTGTTGACCTTTATTACCTCTAGTAGATGTTCCACCATGACCACTTCCTTCTCCTCTACCGATTCTTTTTGTTTTTTTAACCGAACCTTCAGCTGGTTTTAAATTGTGTAATTGCATACCTTACATTTTTTGAACTTGCGCGGAATATGTGTAACCGCTCGCAAATTGGTTGATAAAATAAATTATAAATTTTCCACTTTTACTAGATGGTGTACTTTGTTCACCATACCTAATATTTGAGGAGTTGCTTCAACTTCCACTTGACCATGAACTTTTTTCAAGCCCAATGCAATCAATGTGCGTTTTTGACGCAACGAGCGATCAATACCGCTTTTTACTTGTGTTACTTTAATTTTAGCCATGACGCTATGATTTCTTAATAAGTGATTGGATAAAGATTATCCGTTAAATACTTTTTTCAAACTGATATTACGATCTTTCGCTACTTGGATAGGCTCACGTAATTTAGATAAAGCTACTACAGTTGCTTTTACCACATTATGAGGGTTTGCAGATCCTTGAGATTTAGAAAGAACGTCAGTGATACCTACTGCTTCTAAAACAGCACGCATGCTACCACCCGCGATCACACCTGTACCATGAGCAGCAGGTTTGATATATACTTTAGCAGCACCTTCTTTTGCTAATTGGTCGTGAGGGATAGTACCATTCATAACCGGAACTTTTATTAAGTTCTTTTTAGCATCATCGATACCTTTTGTAATTGCTTCTTGTACTTCTTTAGCTTTTCCTAAGCCATGCCCTACTACACCGTTTCCATTTCCTACTACTACTAAAGCAGAGAAACTAAAAGCACGACCACCTTTTGTTGTTTTAACAACACGGTTGATTGCTACGACTTTCTCGTGCAATTCAAGGTCTCCAGCTTTAATGCGATTTAATTGTGTTTTCGCCATTATATTTAAAATAAAAAATGTTAATAAAAATTAGAATTGTAAACCACCTTCACGTGCACCATCAGCTACTGATTTTACACGACCGTGATATAAATAACCACCACGATCAAAAACACAGTTTTCAATGCCAGCAGCTTTTGCTTTTTGAGCAACTGCTTTACCAACTGCTAAAGCTTTTTCAACTTTATTAGTTTTCATTGCTGCGATATCTTTATCTCTTGAAGAAGCGGCAACTAAGGTTACACCATTTGCATCATCTATCAATTGAACATAAATATCACGGTTGCTACGGAATACAGAAAGACGTGGTTTGCTTGCGGTACCACTTACTTTTCTGCGTATGCGCCAACGTAATTTTTGGCGACGAATTACTTTTTGATCTAAAGTCATAATTTCTATTTTTTGTTACGGGCTCTACCAAGAGGTAGGCTACCGGGGTTGCAAAATTAGTATAAATTGTATAACTAAAAAAATACAATTTTAGGTAATTACTATTTACCTGCTGATTTACCAGCTTTACGACGAACAATTTCATCGCTGTAACGTACCCCTTTACCTTTATAAGGCTCTGGTTTACGTAAGCTTCTGATTTTAGAAGCTACTTGTCCTAAAAGTTGTTTGTCGATAGATTCTAAGAAGATTTTAGGATTTTGTCCTTTTTCTGCAGTTGCAGAAGCTTTCACTTCTTTTGGTAATTCAAGGATAATATTGTGAGAATATCCCAAAGCCATATCAATCAATTGGCCGGTTACCGTAGCACGATAACCTACCCCTACTAATTCCAAATCGCGTTTGAAACCTGTAGTTACACCAGTTACCATATTAGCAACTAATGAACGGTATAAACCATGTAATGCTTTGTGACGGATTTGATCTGTTGGACGGATAACATGAATTTCTTCACCTACCATTCCAACTTTGATATCACGATCAACCACTTGTTTTAATTCGCCTTTAGGACCTTTAACAGTGATTTCGTTTGCAGGGCTTACGTTTAAAGTAACGCCAGCTGCTGGGATGATTTTTTTACCTATACGAGACATAGATGTGTGTTTATAAAAATGAGACGGTTGTCAGCCTACTATAGGCACAGCTTAAGACCGAGAATACGATTAATAGATTGAGCAAAGTACTTCACCACCTACATTTTGTGCACGTGCCTCTTTATCAGACATAACACCTTTTGAGGTAGAAATGATAGAAATACCTAAACCGTTTTGTACGCGACGGATTTCGCTTGGTTTAGCATATTGGCGTAAACCTGGACGGCTGATACGCTCTAATGATTTGATTGCAGGCTCTTTAGAAACTGCATCATATTTTAATGCGATTTTGATAACACCTTGTTTGTTATCATCTTCAAATTTGTATTTTAAGATATAACCTTTTTCATAAAGAATTTCGGTCATACGTTTTTTAACATTCGATGCAGGAATTTCTACAATACGATGGCGAGCCATTTGGGCGTTACGAACACGAGTTAAAAAATCTGCTATTGGATCTGTTACCATTTTTAAAATTGTTATTGAGTAAAAAAATTGCTGTCGGTTTCAGTTTTACTGACCTGACTACGTTTACATTACCAGCTTGCTTTACGAACACCTGGTATTTTGCCATCTAACGCCATATCACGGAAAATGTTACGACACATACCGAAATAGCGCATATAACCTTTAGGACGACCTGTTAATTGGCAACGATTTTTCAATCTTACCGGAGATGCGTTTTTAGGTAATTTGTCTAATCCAGCGAGGTCACCTGCTGCTTTTAATGCTTCTCTTTTAGCAGCATATTGAGCAACCATTTTTTCGCGTTTGCGTTGACGAGCTTTTACTGATTCTTTTGCCATAATTTAAATAAGAAAGATTTGACACGGAAACCGCATCAAATCTTAGTTTATATTTTAGTTTGTTTCTTTTTTTACGTTTTTGAATGGCATACCCATTTCTTTCAATAATTCGTATGCTTCTTCGTTGGTACGAGCTGTAGTAACGAACGTAATGTCCATACCGCTAATACGATTTACTTTATCGATATCGATTTCTGGGAAAATGATTTGCTCATTAATACCCATAGTATAGTTACCACGACCATCAAATGATTTATCATTGATACCTTTGAAATCACGTACACGAGGTAAAGAGATAGCAACCATACGATCTAAAAACTCATACATATTCACCCCTCTTAACGTTACGCGACAACCAATTGGCATTGCTTTACGTAATTTGAAGTTAGAAATATCTTTTTTAGATAAAGTAGCTACTGCTTTTTGACCAGAAATCATGGTCATTTCTTTTATTGCATCATCGATTAATTTTTTGTCTGATACAGAGCCTTTAACGCCTTGATTCAAACAAATTTTAACTAAACGAGGGCATTGCATGATAGATGTGTAGTTGAACTTTTTCATTAAAGCCGGTACTACTACATCTTTATAATGTGCTTGTAAACGAGGTTTGTAAGTTAGTGTACTCATTATTTGATTACCTCCCCTGATTTTTTAGATATACGAATTACTTTACCTTCTGTACGATCGCGTTTGATACGTACGCCAGCTTTAGCTTTAGCATCCCATAACATAACATTAGAGATGTTAATTTTAGCTTCTATTTTTACGATACCACCTTGTGGGTTAGAAGCGCTTGGCTTTTGGTGTTTAGTAACGATATTAACTCCTTCAACAAGGATTAATCCTTCTTGTGGGTATACCGCTAATACCTTGCGTGGTTGAGCACGATCTTTATTATCGCCTGCAATAACTACCACGTCATCGCCTTTTTTGATATTAAACTTAGGTTGAAATCTCTTTTTCACAATTACAATGAATTAGTGTTGAACATGTTCCCGAAAATTCGGAGTGCAAATGTACAACTATTTTTATAATACTTCAGGTGCTAATGAAACAATTTTCATATAACCTTTGTCTCGTAGTTCACGAGCTACTGGTCCAAATATACGAGTACCACGTGGGTCGTCTGAGTTGTTCAACAATACGACAGCGTTGTCATCAAAACTGATGTACGAACCATCTTTGCGGCGTAATTTATTTTTTGTGCGAACGATCACTGCTTTTGAAACAGTGCCTTTCTTTACACCACCTGCTGGGATAGCTGCTTTCACAGATACAACGATTTTATCGCCTATACCCGCATACTGTTGTCCAGAGTTTCCCAACACTCGAATACAAAGTACTTCCTTTGCACCACTGTTGTCGGCTACATTTAGCCTGGATTCTTGTTGTATCATCTTTAAAAAGGTTACTTTGCTTTTTCAATAATTTCTACTAGGCGCCAGCGTTTGAGTTTGCTCAAAGGGCGGGTTTCCATAATGCGAACAATATCGCCTGCTCCGGCTAAATTGTTTTCATCATGTGCCATAAATTTGGTCGTTTTTTTAACGAACTTTCCGTAAATAGGGTGTTTCACTTTACGTTCTACAGCTACGCTTATGCTTTTTTCCATTTTGCTGCTGCTTACAATACCTATACGGGTTTTTCTGCTTTTTCTTTCAGTCATAGTTGACATCTTATTAATATTAGAAACCTAATGTTCTTCTACGTTGTTCAGTGTTAATACGTGCAATATTGCGACGAGTAGCTCTGATTACTAGTGGATTTTCAATTGGATTAACAGCGTGGTTGAATTCCAATTTTTTCAATTGCATTTTCAACTCTGCTAATCGCTCAGCAAGGACTTTTTCATCCAACGAACGTAAATCTTCTTGGTTCGTTTTTTTCTTGTTTGCCATAATAAATGAGTTTATCTAAATCTGTTATTAATTTCCTGCGTAATCTCTGCGAACTACAAATTTTGTTTTAATTGGTAATTTTTGTGCCGCTAATTCAAAAGCTTCTTTTGCAACTTGCATTGGAACGCCTTCCGCTTCAAATAATATAAGACCTGGTTTTACTACAGCTGCCCAGAATTCAAGGTTACCTTTACCTTTACCCATACGCACCTCTTGAGGTTTACGAGTAATTGGTTTGTCAGGGAATACTCTGATCCAAACATTACCTTCACGTTTCATGTGACGCGTAAGTGCTTGACGAGCTGCTTCAATTTGGCGATTAGTTAACCAAATTGGTTCTAATGCTTTCAATCCGAAAGATCCGAAAGAAATCATCGCACCTCTTTGAGCATTTCCTTTTATTCTCCCTTTATGGGCCTTTCTGTGTTTTGTCTTTTTTGGCTGTAACATGGTTACAAAAATTTATAAGTTCAATCTTCTTGTTAAAAATTATGCTCTACTACGAGAACCACCTGCTTTTGGTTTGCCTGCACCAGCACCACCTGGTTTGCGGTTATCTCTTCTATCGTTAGAGCGACCACCTTCTGGGCGTGCATCAGCACCACGACGATCAGATGATGTAGAGAAATTAGGATTTAAATCTCTTTTTCCTAAAACCTCACCTTTACAAATCCAAACTTTAATACCAATTTTACCGTAAACCGTTAAGGCAAATACAGAAGCATAATCGATATCCATTCTGAAAGTATGTAATGGCGTACGTCCTTGTTTAAATTCTTCTGAACGAGCAATCTCAGCACCACCAATACGACCACCAACTTTTACTTTAATTCCTTCTGCACCCATTCTCATCGCTGTAGTAATAGCCATTTTAATAGCACGTTTGTAGCTTACACGACCTTCGATTTGACGAGCGATTGTTTCACCAACAATCATTGCATCTAACTCAGGGCGACGAATTTCCATGATGTTGATTTGTACATCATCTTTGCTCGTAAGTTTTTTCAACTCTTCTTTAATACGATCTACTTCTTGACCACCTTTACCAATAATGATACCTGGTTTTGAAGTATGAATAGTAACGATTAGTTTTCCTAATGTACGTTCAATAACGATTTTAGAAATACCACCTTTGTTGATACGTGCATTTAAGTACGTACGAATTTTATGATCTTCAATAAGTTTTTGACCAAAGTCTTTCTTCTCACCATACCACATAGAATCCCATCCGCGGATGATTCCTAATCTGTTACCTATTGGATTTGCTTTTTGACCCATTCGATATTAAAATTAAAGTTGAATTTTTTAATTATTGTTTGATTTGCTGTCTACAAAAAGAGTAACATGGTTACTACGTTTGCGAACTCTGTATGCTCTACCCTGTGGAGCTGGACGCATACGCTTTAACGTACGACCTGCATCAACAAAAATAGTTTTTACATATAGATTTGAAGTGGCCATATCAGCACCTTCATTTTTTACTTTCCAGTTTGCGATGGCACTTAACAAAAGTTTTTCCATCGGTACAGAAGGATGTTTAGTACTGAATTTTAATGTATTCAGTGCTTTTTCAACCTCCATGCCACGTATCAAATCAGCCAATAAACGCATTTTGCGTGGCGAAGTAGGATAATTACGTAAACGAGCTACAGCTTCCATTGTATTTGTTTCTATTTAATCAGCCCAAAGGGCCTTTAATTAATATTATTATTTAGATCCGCTATGTCCTTTAAAGTTACGAGTAGGAGCAAATTCACCTAATTTGTGACCTACCATAAATTCTGTTACATAAACAGGAATAAATTTGTTACCATTGTGAACAGCAAAAGTATGTCCTACAAAGTCTGGAGTGATCGTAGAACGTCTGCTCCATGTTTTTATTACACCTCTTTTGTTGTTACCCTCATTGATTGCTAGTACTTTACCTTCAAGGTTAGCATCTACATAAGGACCTTTTTTGATTGAACGAGCCATATTAGTTTAAGCTATTTTAATCGTAGAAGTGACCATCACTTCACTATTAGAATTAATTATAATTTTTTACCGTTTTTGCGTTGGATAATTAATTTATCCGAACCTTTTTGCTTACGAGTTTTCAACCCTTTAGCATATTTACCTGTACGACTGCGTGGATGACCTCCTGAAGATTTACCTTCACCACCACCCATCGGGTGATCTACTGGGTTCATCGCTACCCCTCTATTTCTTGGACGGATACCTTTCCAACGGTTTCTACCCGCTTTACCCATTGATTGTAAAGCATGATCGCTGTTAGATATAGCCCCTACTGTAGCCATACATGTGCTTAATACTTTTCTTAACTCACCAGAAGGCATTTTAAGAACTGCATATTTTTCTTCTTTATTTGATAATTGTGCGTAAGTACCAGCTGAACGAGCAATTGCGCCACCTTGACCTGGTTGAATTTCAATGTTGTGAACCGTAGTACCTAATGGCATATTTTTCAACAACAAAGCATTTCCGATTTCTGGAGCTACTGCTGGACCGCTTACTACTTTTGCACCTACTTGTAAACCTTGTGGAGCTAAAATATAACGTTTCTCACCATCAGCATATACTAATAAAGCGATAAATGCAGTACGGTTTGGATCATACTCAATAGATTTAACCGTTGCAGGGATATCAAATTTATTACGTTTGAAATCGATGATACGATACATTTTTTTGTTACCGCCACCAATATAGCGCATAGATCTACGACCTTGCACGTTACGACCACCTGTTCCAGAAATTGACTCTAAAAGGGTTTTCTCTGGTACATTTGTTGTGATCTCCGCGTATGCGTTACCGATTCTCCAACGTGTTCCGGCTGTTACCGGGTTATATTTACGTAATGCCATTTTAAAATTCTTTAATCTATATTATTAAGAGAATAAATCTATTGAATCCCCTTGTGCTAAAGTAATTGTTGCTTTTTTATAAGAAGACTTGGTTCCAGTTAATAAACCCGATTTGGTAAAGCGAGTTTTGTTTTTTCCTGGTACTACCATCGTGTGGATGTCTACAACTTTTACATTGTAAAATTCTTCAATTGCCTTTTTGATTTCTAATTTATTAGATCTCTTATCGACAACAAATGTGTAGCGACCGGAAGTCTCCATCTGTGCGTTAACTTTCTCAGTAATCACAGGTCGTATTAATACATCTGCGGGTTTCATGTTTTATCTATTTCGAGTTACGAAAAATTATTTAATTAAGCAGTTTCAAGTTCTTCAGTGAAAAACTTCGCAGCACTTTCAGTGAAAATTAACACGTTAGAATTAGTTACATCGTACGTATTGATATCACTTAAAATTACTGTCTTATTGAAAGCCAAGTTTCTAGCACTTAAGTAGATATTAGTATCGTATTCTGGTAATACTAATAAAGACTTACGATTAGCTCCTTGTAATTTATTTAAGATAGAAGCAAATTCTTTAGTTTTAGGAGTCGATAATTTAATATCTTCTACTACTACTACTTTGTTTTCTCTAGCTTTAACTGATAAAGCAGATACTTTTGCTAAATCTTTAACCTTACGGTTTAATTTAAACGCATAATCTCTTGGAGATGGACCATTGATAGCACCACCACCTTTATATAAAGGATTACGAATATTACCTTTACGAGATCCACCCGTACCTTTTTGTTTGTGTAATTTCTTAGACGAACCTTTAACCTCTGCACGAGTTTTGGTTTTCGAAGTACCCAAACGCTTAGCCGCTAAATATTGTTTAATTGCTAAATAGATCGTATGTGTATTTGGCTCGATATTAAAAATATCCTCAGGTAACTCGATTACGCGACCTGTTTTTTCACCTTTTGTATTTAATATGTCAACTTGCATGACTAAAATTAATTCTGAATTAAAACAATAGAACCATTATGACCTGGAACTGAACCTGTAACTAATATATAGTTTTTGTCCGCGAACACTTTTACTACACGGAGTGCTTTCACTTTTACTTTATCGCCACCCATACGGCCTGCCATACGCATACCTTTGAATACACGACTAGGGTAAGACGAACCACCGATAGAACCTGGAGCGCGTTGACGATCATGTTGACCATGAGACGCCTCACCAACCCCACTAAATCCGTGACGTTTTACCACACCTTGGAAACCTTTACCTTTAGAGATACCAACAACGTTGACTTTTTCTCCTTCAGTAAAAATCTCACAAGTCAGTGACTCCCCTACTTGTTTATCGATTGAACAATTACGTAATTCTTTTACAACAGTTTTAGGTGTTGCGTTTGCTTTTGCGAAGTGATTCAACAAAGCTTTTGGCGTGTTTTTTTCTTTAGCTTCTCCGAAGCCAATTTGTAAAGCATCATATCCGTCGGTATCTACAGATTTTTTTTGCAAAACAACACAAGGACCAGCCTCAATAATGGTTACAGCAGTTTGCTTTCCATTAGGCTCGAATACACTGGTCATTCCGATTTTTTTACCAATTATACCTTTCATTTTATATTATTTAAGCCAAGAGCCTAATAACCTTTGGGAGGGCTTAGGTTTGACTGTTGTCATTCAATTTTTTAAAGAACTCTAAAAACGTAACCTGTTACGCTTTGATTTCTACTTCAACTCCACTTGGTAAATCAAGCTTCGAAAGCGCATCTACTGTTCTAGATGAAGAAGTGTAAATATCCAATAGACGCTTATGCGTGCATAATTGGAATTGTTCACGTGACTTTTTGTTTACGTGCGGTGAACGCAATACAGTAAAGATCTTCTTCTCTGTTGGCAACGGAATAGGGCCTGTTACGACCGCTCCTGTGTTGCGCACAGTTTTTACGATTTTTTCTGCTGACTTATCAACCAAGTTATGGTCGTAAGATTTCAACTTTATTCTGATACGCTGTGACATACTTTTAAAAATCTTCTTTTCCCGTAAAATTTGGGACTGCAAAGGTATAATTAACTTTTCAACTAACAAAATATTTTTTAAATTTTTCTAATCTTTTTTTAAATGTTACGCTTAACTTCAAATATTTTGCTTTTATTCATCTCATTATCAACTACTTATAAGTAAGCTATTGATATTTTTCTTTCCAGTTATTTTTTAAAAATTGTTTCATTTTTTCTTCCTGCGCATTGTTTCCGGGCTCATAAAAGACCCTACCCTCTAAGCCATTGGGCATAAATTCCATAGCTACAAAATTATTTTCATAAGCATGCGCATACTGATAATCAGCACCGTAACCTATATTTTTCATCAACTTTGTGGGTGCATTACGAAGGGCTAAGGGAACCGGCAAATCTCCTGTCGCTTTCACTTGGGCTAATGCATCTTCTATAGCCATATAGCAAGCATTGCTTTTTGCCGAACAGGCTAAATATATAGCACATTGCGATAAGATAATACGACTCTCAGGCCATCCAATAACGGAAACCGACTGAAAACAACTTTGTGCTAGCAATAAAGCATTGGGATTGGCATTGCCAATATCTTCACTAGCTAATATAAGCATACGTCGAGCTATGAATGTAGGATCTTCGCCACCAGCAACCATTCTGGCCAACCAGTAAACAGCTGCATTGGGATCGCTGCCGCGAATACTTTTTATAAAAGCAGAAATAATATCATAATGCTGTTCGCCTGTTTTATCATACAAGGCCATCTTTTGTTGCACCACTTCCATTACAACAGCATTGGTTAAAACAATTGGCATATTCTCTATACTGCTGACTACTAATTCTAAGGTATTTAATAATTTTCTTGCATCTCCCCCACTTAATCGAAATAAGGCTTCCCATTCTTGTATTATAGGCGCCTTCTCTTTTAACCAAGCATCTTTATCCATTGCTTGATGCACTACTTGTTGTAAGTCGGATTCTTGCAATGCCTCTAAAATGTATACTTGGCAGCGACTCAATAATGGACTAATAACTTCGAAGGAAGGATTTTCTGTAGTAGCACCAATCAAGGTAATTAGTCCTTTTTCTACAGCAGCTAACAAACTATCTTGTTGACTTTTATTAAAACGATGTATCTCATCAATAAATAAAAGGATAGCCCCTGCCTGTTGTGCTTGTGCAATGCAAGCTCTAATCTCTTTTACTCCACTTTCAATAGCGCTTAATGACATAAAGGGCATTTGAAAAGCATCTGCTAATAAACGAGCCAAGCTTGTTTTCCCCACTCCTGGCGGTCCCCACAAAATCATCGAATGGGCTTGTTTATTTTTTACTGCTTTAAACAAAGGTTGTTGCGCTGCCAATAAATGACGCTGCCCAACAAGATCTTCTAATTGTTTGGGACGCATTCGCTCTGCTAAAGGAATAGGGGTTGCTTGATGAAACATTGAATATATTTTTATTAATTTGCAGTATGATGAAGAAATTATGTTTAGCCCTTGGAATTCTGTTTTTATTTGCGGCTTGCAAAGCTCAAAAAACAAATGTAACTAAAGAAATAAAACCAAGCAATACGAATAATATACCATTAGTAAATTATAAGGAAATTGGAGCACCCCTACCTGAGTTTAAAGTAGTTCGTTTAGATGGCACTAAGATTGTTAGAAAAGATGCACAATACGATGGCAATCTCTTTATCATGTTTTTTAATCCAACTTGTGGACATTGCGAAGAGTTTACAGAAACTTTAAAGAAGAATATATTTCTGTTTAAGAAAACTAAAGTAATTATGGTAGCAGGGAGCATGATGCAACCTTATCTTCCTGACTTTATCAAAAAGCATGAATTGAGTAAATACCCTACTTTAACTATGGGCGTAGATAGCTCTGAGATGATCAATAAAATGTATATGTATCAATCGCTGCCGCAATTGAACATCTATAACAAAGAACGTAAATTAATAAAATATTTTACTGGCGATATTGCTATCGATAGTATTCGATCTTTTATCAACTAAAATTTGTTGCTGATTAGTTCAGCATGGATTGTAAATACTGTTTTAGTTTTCTTACATGACTAAAATAACCCATTTCCATTTTAATCCAGAAAATACTAAAGATCAAAACGCCTAAACCTAAGGTAGTTAAGTAGAATATTTCAAACTCTTTAGCATCTATTAAATAAAACGCTGCCGAACCCAATAATAACAACAAGGTAAAGACGAGCACTAAGTAAGGACCACCTGCGTCTTGTGCTCTCAACTCTGATACCACTTGAACATCAGTTTGCTGATTTGCTTCATTTAGTTTTAAATGCATAACGGGTAAAACGCTTCCATCGTCATCGCGAAGCTCACGGTTAGGTACGATATGAAGTAAATCATCGTCCTCATAAATTTCAAAATCAAAATTGTGTACTGTCGTATGCTTGCCTAACAACCTATTCTTAACTTCTGTTAATCTTGAATTTGAACTAAATTTATACTTTCTTGAAAATAGCATAATCGCAAATTTTATTAGGTTAACAATAAATTTCTTTCAAGAAAATTACGCAATAGAATATTAAAAAGGAAGCATAATTGCCTTTTTATTGCAACAAATTATTAACAATTGTCTAACTATTTATTTATCAATTGATAATAACGATCAACCATTTTTTGATAATGAGGCTTGAGCTCTGGAGGGACCGTTTTATACCATTCAGTAAACGCTTTTTGCTGCAATAGGAGTTGGGAAAAAGCACTAGGCATGGAAGCCGACTTATCCTCGCCTGCCTCAGCAGCTCGGGTATCATCTTGTTCTTGCTCACGCAAAGCTTTTTGCGCCTCTAATAAGCGCGTCTCTATGGATTTCTGACGAAGCTGTAATTGCTGATTGGACTTTCTATTAACCAAATCGGTTTCATTTTTATCCATTTCCTCCATTATAGCCTTTAGTTCTTTGCTAATATTTAATCCTTTAGCTTGCAATTGTGCATTAATAGCAGCTAATTGTCTGCGTATAGCGGCTTGTTGTTGTGCTAATCGGGCAATTTTTTCTGCATTACCCTCTCCATTATCACCAGCTTCTCCCGACTGAGCACCTTCTTTCTTGCCTTGTTGCTTTCCTTGCTGATCTCCTTCTTTATCTCCTTGCTTATTACCTTGTTTATCACCAGACTGCTTTCCATCTTTCCCTTCTGCCTTACCCAATTGTCCGCCTAATTGCCCTTGCTTAGAAATGACATCTTGCAATTGCTGACCAGCACCTGGTTTTGGCTTCTTGCCTCCCGGTTTATTACATGAACCTTTACCCGATTTTTGTTGTTGGTTTTTCTGTTGCACCAAATTCATTAGCATCTCATTGAGCATTAAGGCTAAATTATTGGTGTGGGTCATTGCATATTGTTGCTGAGTTAGCGCCATACTTACAACCCTTGCTTCTAATTGCTGAATAGCTATTTGTAAACTTCGAGTAAGGGCACTTGTTTCTTTATTAATTGTTGGGGCTAATTTATATAAGCGTTTGCTTAAGGAATACAAACTATCCTTAATCAATACGCTTTGATTTTGTAATTTCTTTTGTTGTTGTACCAATGATAAATACGAAGAACTAGTTGGATTTGTCTCAGCAACTGCATTCATTAAACGTTCTTGGTCAAACGATAAACGAATTAAATTAGTGAGTAATTGCCTAACCGATTTGATATCCATATCCACTTGTTCCATATCCATAGCATCTGACATTTCTTGCATCATGGAAGCCATTTCTTCTAAGTTTTTCTTAGCCTCGTTTTCTTGTTCAGCTGCCCCTTGTTGATCTTTTTTATCGAGAGCTTGCTTTGCTTTTTGCATAGCGTCTTTGGCATCAGCAGCTTTTTCGGCAGCTTTATTCAAAGCTGCTTTTTCACTTTGCTCTTGTGCTTCTTTCTTCAATGAATCAAAACTATTTTGCATCAAGGCTTCAAGCTTTTTTTCTAAAGCAGCTTGTTGTTTAGATAATTCTTCAGACGATTGTTTCTTCGTATCTGTTTGTTGTTTTAATGCCTTTTGTTCTTTTGCTAAAGCATCTATTTTCTTAGCCATTTGCTCTAAGCCTATCTGATGCTCTAATTGTTTCATCAGGGCTTGCAAACGCTGCAAATCCATAGCAAATAATTTATTTTCTTGCTCTAGGTCTTTTAGTG
>JAURLW010000125.1 GCA_030831005.1 Bacteroidota bacterium | reverse complement strand
TTTATTGTGATTATTTTAGATAATCTATTATTTTTGTAGCGGAAAAATAAATCAACATGCAATCTCATCACACGAACAACGAAACTATTATCGATAATCCAGCGGATTTAGAATTAAACAAACCTTCTAAATCTCGTTTCCTTTTTGTACTTGTTTTCTTCAGTATATTTATTTTTTCTTGGGCAGGTTGTTACAATCTATACCAACACAAGTTTGCAAACCACACTCCAGAAGTTCCTGGAAATACGCAATACGAGCCAGTTTACAAATAATATCATCGGATGATCCAATGCAACTATGATACTGCCGTTGTTATATTAAGTTATAACGGTAAAAAATGGCATGATTTATTTTTACCTAAAATCATAGAGCAAGCAAAGGATCAATATCAAGTTATAGTAGTAGATAACGCATCTACAGATGATACCTTACTACATGTACAAACCCATTACCCTTCTGTAACTACCTTGCATTTGCCTGTTAATAGAGGCTTTGCCAATGGCTATTACGAAGCTCTTCAGCAAATTACTGCTACCTATTACATTTTATTGTCATCAGATTTTGAGGTTACCGATAATTGGTTCTCACCCATACATGATAAAATGCTTTCTGATCCTCAGATCGCTGTTTGTCAGCCTAAAATTAGATATTGGAAAGAGCGTAGCTATTTCGAATATGCCGGAGCTGCTGGTGGTTACATGGATTATTTGGGCTATCTTTTTTGTAGAGGACGCATATTTGAAACCTTAGAAGAAGATCACCATCAATATGATGATGCCGTAGAATTGTTTTGGGCATCGGGTGGATGCTTTGTTGTGAATGCAGCGGTATACCATCATGTAGGGGGCTTAGATAGAGATTTATATGCGCACATGGAAGAAGTTGATTTGTGCTGGCGCATAAAAAATGCAGGCTATAAAATTGCTTATGTTCCTAGTTCTACCGTATATCACGTAGGTGGAAGTGTAATCAGTTATGGCAGTACCCAAAAATTATTTTATAATTTCAGAAATAGCTTAATACTCCTACTTAAAAATGAACGCAGCGCTAAATTATGTTGGTTGCTCCCTGTGCGATTGGTTTTAGATGGGGTAGCCGGATTGCAATTGCTTTTACAAGGTAAATGGAAACATACCTTAACAATAGTAAAAGCACATTTTAGTTTTTACGGACAATTGGGCTTATGGTTGAAAAAGCGCTCGAAAAACAAAGCGCTAATCACACAACGCAATACGGTTGGTATTTATCAGAAAAGTATTATTTGGCAGTACTTTGCCAAAAAGAAACGTACTTTTTCAGCACTGGATTTTAAAACTAAAGCGATTTAGTTGTTTCACTTCTTAGGCTTCGTCTTCTTCATGGTGAGGGCTAGCTGCTTCTTGCATGAGTTTTTCTAAACGAGCACGTATCCACAAATAGCCACCAAAACCAATAGCATAAATTAAAAGCATACGATAAGGTTGCGTACAAAATTGTGCAAATGCGTTGTAATCATCTACGCTTAGTAATTGTTTTTTATATAAAAGCATGTATACAACCATCGTTCCAAGCATCATTCCTAAAAATAAAGCACCCAAGGTGTAGAGTACCCATTTTGTTGGATTTAGACCTATTCGTTTAGCGCGAATATAGTTTTGATAGCAAAGAAATATAAAAATAATAATATCCATGGTTGATCTATTGAGCCTGTAAATCTACTCTTTTTTTGTGGCTAATGCCAATACTTCTAAAGTTTCAATTATTTTTACAATCAAATTTAAATTATGAAAAAGCAATTTCTTTTTGGAATGTTTGTTTTAGCGATGATAAGCTCAACGCTGTCTTGTAAGAAAACAGAAACGACTTGTACTACGGTAACCACAGCAGCACCGGATGCTGAAAAAGTATTCTTGAGAAATTATATTTCAACAAATAGTATTAGCGCAACTGAAGATAGTAGAGGTTTTTTTTATAGCATAGATTCAGTGGGCGGCACAAAACCTACTGCATGTTCTAATGTAACGGTAAACTATACCTTGCGCTTATTAAATGGCACCTTAGTGGATAATGGTAATAATGTAACCTTTAACCTTATGAATTTGATTGTGGGTTGGCAAGAGGGCATTCCATTAATAGGTAAAAATGGGAAAATAATATTGTATTTGCCACCAAGCTTAGCTTACGGATCACAAGCTACATCTGGTATTCCGGCCAACTCATATTTGGTATTTACGATAAGTTTAAAAGAAGTGTACTAAACTGAAAAAGAAGTACCGCAACCACAAGTGCTACTTGCATTTGGATTTTTAAATACAAATCCTCTAGCATTTAATCCGTCTTGAAAATCTACTTCCATTCCAATTAAATAAATGCCATGTGCTTTTTTTATAAGTACTGGTATGCCTTCTATTTCAAATAGTTCATCATCTGCTTCTTGTACATCAAATCCTAGTACATAAGTCATGCCTGCGCAGCCGCCTCCTTTTACACCAATGCGTAAATGTTGGGTAGCATCAAAATCAGCAGCGCTCATTAATCGTTTAACTTCATCAATTGCTCCTTGACTAAGCGATATAGGACTTGTTTGTACGGCTTCCATGGTTCTAAATTTTAAGTAAAATTACTAGCTCTTGCTTACAACACAAAATAGAAATCATTTATGCAGCTATGTTTTTCATAAAATTACTGATTTATAGTGCGATTATTCGTTTCAATTAAAGATAATAGTTACTTTTGTAGCACCTTTAAAAAGAGTACAACATGTCTGAAGTAATGCAACAAATTATTGCCGATACGCAATCGAATATGAAAAAAGCGATTACGCATTTGGAATCAGAATTAACAAAAATTAGAGCAGGTAAAGCTACTGCAACGATGCTTGATGGTATCATGGTTGATTATTATGGATCACCAACGCCTATCAACCAAGTAGCTAATATTACTACACCCGATGCAAGAACGATTTCTTTGCAACCATGGGAAAAAACAATGATGGCGCCAATTGAAAAAGCAATATTAGCTTCTAATATTGGATTGACACCACAAAACGATGGTACCTTAATTCGTTTGTTTTTACCTCCAATGACCGAAGAGCGAAGAAAAGAATTAGTAAAAAGAACATTAGCCGAAGGCGAAACCGCTAAAATTGCTGTTCGTAATATTCGTAGAGAAGGCATTGAGCAAATTAAAAAATTGCAAAAAGATGGCTTGAGTGAGGATATCGCTAAAGGTGGAGAAGATCAAGTGCAAGCATCTACAGATAAACATATTGCCTTAGTAGATCAAGTATGCAAGGATAAAGAAAAAGAAATCATGACTGTTTAATAAATTTTATGCAAAGAGATACTGCCTTATTTAATTTAATTCATGAAGAATTACATCGCCAACGTAGAGGTTTGGAGTTAATTGCTTCTGAAAATTTCACCAGCTTACAAGTTATGGAAGCTATGGGAAATGTAATGACCAATAAATATGCGGAAGGCTATCCTGGACGTAGATATTATGGTGGATGTGAAGTAGTAGATCAGTCGGAGCAATTAGCAATCGATCGTTTAAAAGAGATTTTTAATGTGTCGTATGCCAATGTACAACCACATAGTGGTGCTCAAGCTAATGCAGCGGTAATGCTTGCATTATTGCAACCAGGTGATACTATTTTAGGATTAGATTTAAGTATGGGTGGGCATCTTACTCATGGTTCTGCCGTAAATTTCTCTGGAAAATTGTATAAGCCTACCTTTTATGGTGTAGTGCCTGAAACCGGTTTGATTGATTACGATACCTTAGAATTACAAGCTCGCACACACAATCCTAAGTTAATTATTTGCGGAGCATCAGCATACAGTATAGATTGGGATTATAAGCGCATTAGAGCTGTAGCAGATGAAGTTGGTGCTTTAGTATTAGCCGATATCTCTCATCCAGCAGGATTGATTGCCAAAGGGCATTTAAATGACCCATGTACTTACTG
>JAURLW010000124.1 GCA_030831005.1 Bacteroidota bacterium | reverse complement strand
TATCAACCCAATGAGTCTTTGGTTTCGGTACAAGCTGATGGAGCATTACAATATCAATGGTATGTTCCCAATTTGCCTAAAGCAATAGATTTTGCAGGAGAACCTATGCCATTACATCAGTTTGAGGTAAAAGAGCGCATGCAAAAAGAATTTATTTCTAATTACTATATGCATGGCAGTTTGATTAATGTGTTGCGTTTATGTACTCGTTATTTTCCGATTATAGAAAGCCGCTTGCAACAGAATGGTATTCCAGATGATTTTAAATATTTATGTGTTGCCGAAAGTGCTCTGCAGCAACCTACTTCTCCTGCAGGGGCTGTAGGGTTTTGGCAATTTATGAAAGCAACAGCGCAGCAATATGGCTTAGAAGTAAATGACCAAGTTGATGAACGCTATCATCTTATTAAAGCAACCGATGCGGCATGTGCTTTTTTCAAAGCTGCCTATGCAAAATTTGGCTCTTGGACTGCAGCCGCTGCAGCCTATAATTGTGGTGCTTTAGGATATCAAAATCAGGTCACTATTCAAGGTACACAAGATTACTATAATCTATTATTACCAGAAGAAACCAATCGTTATATATTTCGTATCGCTGCGTTTAAATATTTAATCAAGTATCATAAGCAGTATGGTTTTATGCTTAACGAACAAGATTACTTAAAACCATTAGCTATACAATCGCTGAAAATAGATACTAGCATTGAAGATTGGGCTAGCTTTGCTAAAGAGCGAGGCATATCGTATAAGCTATTAAAATTGTACAATCCTTGGTTGCGCGCTAAAAATTTAGTGCTTGAAGAAGGAAAATCTTATACCATCGATTTGCCCATTAAACAATAAGCATGAAAGCTTCTATTCAATTACAAAAGCAACTAAGCGTTTTATCAGTGCTCTTATTTTTATTTAAAATAGGTGCTTATTATGCTACGCATTCCGTGGCGGTATTGACCGATGCTTTAGAATCAACGGTAAATGTCATAGCTGGTTTTATGGGCTTATATAGTTTATACTTATCTTCCAAGCCACGCGATGTAAATCACCCATATGGGCATGGTAAAGCCGAGTTTGTTTCTTCTGCCATAGAAGGTGCTTTGATATTTATTGCTGGCATCATGATCATAAACGAATCGGTGCATCAATTAATTGATCAGCCCAGACTGAAAAGTTTGAATTTGGGTATGGTGTTAATTGGAATCACGGGCGTAGTCAATTTTTTATTTGGCACTTATATTGCTCGTAAAGGAGAGAGTTTAAAGTCATTAGTGCTGCAGAGTGGGGGTAAGCATTTGCGTGTAGATGCCTATTCTACCTTCGCTATTTTAATTGGCTTGGCTTTGGTAAAATATACCCATTGGTTGTGGTTAGATAGTGTAGTAGCTTTAGTATTTGCATTCGTTATTTTGTATACGGGTTATAAAGTGATTCGTAAATCCTTGGCGGGTATAATGGATGAAGCAGATTCGCAATTGCTTCAAGAAATGGTTGTTTATTTGCAAGATCATAGAAAAGACAATTGGATTGATTTGCACAATTTAAGAGTGATTCAATACGGATCTAAATTGCATGTAGATACACACATGACCTTACCTTGGTATTATGATATTGCGCAAGCAGAAACTGAAATACATAGTTTAGAAGCGCTTATTGATACCCACTTTAATAGCAAGATAGAATTGTTTGTGCATATAGATGCTTGCAAACCATATTCGTGTAAATTATGTGCAATGACTTCTTGCGAGAAGCGTGTGCACGCCTTTGAAGCCTTACACCCATGGACCATGCGCAATGTTTGGGAAAATGCAAAGCATGGTAAAGAAGCTACGATGGATTAAATCCCTCGTCTTCAATAAGCTGATTGCTATCGGCTGCTTGCGTTGCCAATTGATCGCAACGATTATTCATCACATTAGCGGCATGACCTTTAACCCAAACAAATTTGATATGATGCTGCACATGTAGTGTATGATAACGACGCCATAAGTCTTCGTTTTTCTTGCCTTTAAAATTTGTTTTCAACCAATTGAATAACCATTTTTTCTCAACGGTATTTACCACGTAAGAAGAGTCGCTATAAATAGTAATATGCTGTCCTGGTTTTTTAATTTCACTCAGTGCGGCAATAACGGCCATCAGCTCCATTCGGTTATTAGTAGTATGTTTATAGCCTTGTGCTAGTTCTTTTTGTTTATCGCCCCAAATCAATATAGCGCCATAACCTCCGGGTCCGGGATTGCCTCTAGCGGCTCCATCTGTATAAATTAATAATTCTTGTGGCATCTTGTTTTTGATCTGTATCTTTGCAAACAAATATAACCACTTGAAGGAGAAAATAAAAATTGGAGCAGTGAGTTATCTCAATACGAAACCTTTATTATACGGTTTAGAAAGGAGCTCCATTAAAGAGGATATCATACTCAGCACGGCTTATCCGGCACAATTAGCGGCCGCATTAAAAGAGCAAACCATAGACCTAGCATTATTGCCTGTAGCGGCAATTTCTTCTATACCACATGCACAAATTATTGGCAATTATGGTATTGCTGCCGATGGGGATGTAGCGTCGGTAGCTTTGTTTAGCCATGTGCCCTTAGCAGCAATTACGCATATCTATTTGGATTATCAATCGCGCAGTTCGGTACGATTAACCCAAGAGCTCGTAAGCGCACATTGGAAAATAGCGCCTGAATTTATTGCAGCAGATACGCAGTATATAGCATCAATACAAGGTACAAAAGCGGGCGTGATTATTGGTGATAGAGCCTTACAGCAATTACCTAATTTTCCCTATGTATATGATTTATCTGCGGCATGGAAAGCCTTTACTGGTTTGCCTTTTGTTTTTGCTGCATGGGTTAGTAATCGATCATTGCCAGCCTCTTTCGTAGAAGCTTTTGATGAAGCCAATGCAATGGGTTTGCAACATTTAGAAGAAATCGTTGCAGCGCATCCATTTCCTGAATATGATTTATTGCATTACTATCAAAAGAATATTCATTACGAATTAGATGAGAATAAACGAAAAGGATTAGATTTGTTTTTGAAAATGATAAGCGCT
>JAURLW010000123.1 GCA_030831005.1 Bacteroidota bacterium | reverse complement strand
GCCTTTATATACAAAAGTCTAGCAGCTTATTTTGATATTAAACAAGCTAGTCAATTGTTGTGGTCCTTGTTCTTAGTAAGCGGCATCGTATTATTGTTGATAGGTATTAAGTTTCATGATCGATATTATACTTGTTCTACGATGCTTTTAGCTGGGTCGGTCAATTGTTTGTTGTATGTCTTTAGGAATCAACTAACACAATTTAATTTGAGTACTTTTCTTTATTCCTTTCTTATAGCGCTTATTCCTTTTTTGATTGTTAATGGCTTATTGACGTCGATTCCTGTGGTACTTTATAACGACGCTGAAAATTTGGGAATTAGAATTTATACGATACCGGTAGAAGATGTTTTTTATGGTTATGCTTTATTGCTTGGTACCATTCTGATTATGCAACAAGCGCATAAAACTAAAACTTAAGTTCCGACCAATTCTCTAATAATTGCATACCGAGCTTCGTGCCAATGCTTTCAGGGTGAAACTGAATGCCAATTACTGGAAATGTTTCATGAGCAATAGCCATGATGGCATTGTCAAACTTACTAACAGCAATACTTTTTAGTGGGCTATCCGAGTTGATTTTTAGTTCTAAAGAATGATAACGCATTACCTCAAACGTGGTATCAATACCTTTAAATAGGGGATGCTGTGTATGGTCAACACGACTTACTTTGCCATGTTGTGGATATGAAGAGCGCACGAGTTCTGCTCCAAAATAGACACCCAATGCTTGATGTCCTAAGCAAATACCAAGTATTGGAGTGGTAGTATGAAAAAGCTCAATAATATCCAAACATATACCTGCTTCATGGGGTGTTTTGGGGCCTGGCGACAGAATAATTCTAGATGGGTTTAATTGCTTTAACTCTTCAATGGTAATAGCATCATTTCTGAATATCAAACATTCATGTAATTGCAGCAGATAGTGATGTAAGATATTGGAGAAGGAATCGTAATTGTCAATTAATACCCACATATTATTTAGAAGGTATAGCGGTGATGAGCGATTGCAAATCTGTAAACACAGGTTTAATCCATGGAATAATTTTTCCCATATGCTCCATAATCCAAGGTGCTATAGGTGCTATTAATGCATAACTTTTAGAAGTGCTAAAATGCGATTCATCAATGATATGTAAATTATTAATGAACCAATAGAAGCTTGAAAGAATGAGTAATGCAATAAAGCCGTATAATAAGGCTCCAATAAGGTGATTAGCCCAACCTAATAATAAGAGAGCACTTATTTTTTCAATGAATTTACCAATTAAATGAATTGCTATAACAAAGAAAATAAATACTAAGATAAAACTAGCAAAGGGAGCCCATTTGCTAGATGTTATGTGTTTGTCAATTAAAAATGTTGAAAAATAATGAGTGAACTTTAAGGATAGTATAATACCAATCAAAAATGCTAGAATAGAAAACGCACCCATGATAATGCCTTTTTTGAAGCCCTTATATAAGCCAAAAAGTAAAAATGAAAGTGCGATAATATCTAAAGCCATAGTTTACTTTTGAAGTAATTCTTTTACCAGTGTAGCAATTACTTTGCCGTCTGCTTTTCCTGCTAATTCTTTACTAGCTATGCCCATTACTTTGCCTAAGTCTGCCATAGAGCTAGCGCCCACCGTGTTGATTATTTGTTGAAGCGCTTGTTTAATTTCTTCTTCACTCATTTGTGCCGGTAAGAATTGTTCTATAATAGCTAATTCTTCACGTTCTTTACTTGCTAAGTCTTCTCTTTGTTGTTGTTCAAAAATCTGAAGTGAATCTTTACGTTGCTTAGCCATTTTTTGCAACATTTTTATTTCTGTTGTTTCATCTATTTCACCAGAGGCACCCTCAGCTGTTTTTTCAATGATAATAGCTGCTTTGATAGCGCGTAAGGTACGAAGGGCAACTTCATCTTTTGCTTTCATAGCCGTTTTTAACGACTCCATGATTTTAGCTTCTAAGCTCATACACTATTTTTTTATTGGTTTTGTTCTTTATCTAAAGCATCCATTGCTTTTTTCTGAAAACTGCTAGCAAATGTTTTTAGTTCTTTAGCTAGTTCTTTATTTTTAGTAGCTCTTTCAAATGTTTCTGCCAAGCCGTAAAATGTTTGAAAGTAAAAATCAATCATTTCATCTACCATCATTTTTTTAGTCCAAAGGTCAATTCTCAACGCACTTTTTTCTTTGCCATCCCATAAGCCGAGTAATAATGCTTTTGCTTCTTGCAATTCATTTACTCCTCCATCCGGAGCTTCCCATTCAATAATGTCTGGCATTTTATCCTCGTCAAGTGTAATGTCTATCTTAATAGTAGATTTTGTCATGTTTTTGTGTTTAGTATGCAAAAATAGGATTCTTTATCAATATTTATTTACTCCATTTACTTAATTGCTGGAGGCTAGCGCGCATGTCTTTTGGCAGTGGAGCCTCTACGCTTATCTTTTGTCCATCGACTTTATTAAAACTGAGCTTATGAGCATGTAAGGCTAATCGATTTAAGATTGGTTTCTCTTCCTCTTCTAATTTAGCCAAATTAAATTTCTTTTTTAATTGAGAAACATAGAGTGATCCGCCATCTCCATATAAGGGGTCGCCTACTAAGCTATGGCCCAAAGATTGTACATGCACCCTAATTTGATGGGTGCGCCCTGTATGGATTTGAAAACTTACTAGAGAGTGATTTTTAAATTCCTTCACAACTTCATAGTCCGTATGCGAAAATTTACCTTTATGGGCAATAATCATTTTACCATTCTTAGCTGGATGCTCTGCTAAGTTATTTTCTATGCTTCCTTTATTGGGGGTCAATTTACCGTGCACTAAACCAAGGTACCATTTGCCAATATTATGTTCTTCAAATAATTTGGAAAGGTATTTGTGCGTGGCTTCATCTTTTGCAAAACAAATTACACCACTGGTGTCTTTATCAATTCTATGAACGGTAAATACTTTTGTGCCCAAATAGGCTTCAATTTGTTTTTTTAAAGTAGGTGCATGTTCGTCAAATCTATCAGGGATAACTAATAAACCAGATGGTTTATTAACAATAATTAATTCCGAGTCTTCATAACAAATTTCTAGTCCTTTCATGCTTATTTCTTAAAGTACGTATTTAAATAATATTCTTCTTTAGATCGCATTAGCGCTGCATCTTTTTTTGATTTGTCCTTAAGTCCACATAAATGTAATATACCATGGAAGATTACTCTATGCAACTCATGCTCCATAGTTGTGTTAAATTTATGAGCATTTTCTTTTATGCGGTCTACACTTATAAAAATATCACTAATAATTGCTGTTTCCGTATTACTTAAGTCGAAAGTAATAATATCCGTATAGGTATCGTGTTGTAAATACTCTTTGTTGATATTTAAAAGATAATCATCAGAACAAAAAATATAACTAATTGTATCTATGCGATGATTTTTTCTAAAATCTTGCACTATACTAGCCAAAAAATGCTTGAGCTGTATTTTATTTTTCAATACCACGCTTTGGTCAGCTTGGTGGAAATGGATAGCCATTTATATAATTTATACAAAGTTTATAAATAATTTAGGTCGGCAACTACTCAACATGTATTTTTGCATGTATGAAAGAAACAAGCCTTGAAGAAATTCGTTTAACGGAATTGCCCTTGGGTTCGAAAGCAAAGATAACAAAACATGATGAAAGCGAATTTCATTTAACCTTGTTAGAAATGGGTTGTGTGCCAGGCGAGCCTGTTTGGCTTGAAATGGTTGCCCCCCTGGGAGATCCTATTGCGATTCAAATAGCTGGCTATCATTTGAGTATTAGAAAAAAGGACGCAGAAAAAATTTGGGTGTCCGTTATTTAAATTATTAATTATGCATATTGGTTTATACTTTGGTAGTTTTAATCCTATTCACACAGGGCATCTGATTATAGCAAATCATATTTTAGAGCATACGGAGGTGGATAAAATATGGTTTGTGGTATCTCCGCAAAATCCATTAAAGCCTGCCCACACCTTACTTAATGAATTTGACAGATTACATCTAGTACAATTAGCTATTGAAGGCAACAACAATATGCGTGCTAGTAATATCGAATTTTCTTTACCCAAGCCATCATATACCATAGACACCATGGCTTATTTGCAAGATAAATTCCCTTTAGAAAAATTCTCTATAATCATGGGTAGCGATAGTTTTCAGAATATAGAACGTTGGAAGAATGCAGAGATTTTAATTGCTAATTATGAAATCATCATATATAAAAGACCGGGTTATGAGATTGATAATAAAGTAGGGGCTAAGATTAATGTAGTAAATGCTCCACTCATTGAAATTTCATCTTCCCTTATCAGGTCATTAGTTAAGGAAAATAAATCAATACGTTATTTAATGCCTGATACGGTAATGAATTACATTTTAGAAAATCGATATTACAAATAAAATCCAATCCTGTATGATCAATAGAAATAAATCGCTGTTTGGCATTTTACTTGGTGCGCTATT
>JAURLW010000122.1 GCA_030831005.1 Bacteroidota bacterium | reverse complement strand
CTGATACTACAGCTCCTGCTGCTGCTGATACTACAGCTGCTGCTCCAGCTACTAAATAATTTTATTTAGTTATTAAAGTAAAGCCACTCCAAGGAGTGGCTTTATTCATTTATAGCTTTTATAATTATTTCCCAGCAATTACGATTACAATCTCACCTTTTACGCCCTTAGTCTCAAAATAAGGTATAAGCTCTGGCAATGGCGCTACTTTCGTTTCTTCAAACATTTTACTAAGTTCTCTACACACGGCCACTAATCGTTCATCTCCAATATAGGTTTGCAATTCTGTTAAGGTTTTAATCAACCTATGCGGTGATTCATAAATGACTACCGTCCTTTTCTCCTCTACCAATCCTTGAAAAAAGGTTTGTCTGCCCTTTTTAAGCGGAATAAAGCCCTCAAATATAAAATTGTTACAAGGAATGCCCGACTGCACTAAAGCAGGCACAAAGGCTGTTGCACCAGGTAAGCAAGTAACCGGAATACCTTGTTGTTTGCACGCCCTCACTAACAGAAATCCTGGATCAGAAATCCCAGGAGTTCCAGCATCAGACAAAAGGGCTATTTTTTTGCCTGATTGTAATTGTGCTATTAATTGATCTAAAACCTTGTGCTCGTTATGTAAATGATAAGACCATAGTGTTTTTTGTATACCGTAATGCTTTAATAAGACACTGCTTGTTCTGGTATCTTCGCATAAGATAACATCTGCTAACCGTAGGGTCTCTACAGCTCTATAGGTTATATCACCTAAATTACCAATGGGACCTGGAACTAGGTATAAATGACTCATACTATTCTGTAATGCTTACCTCAAAGGATTCCATAACTCTATTGACAAGTAATTTCTGACAAGCAGTAGTTGCAATTGCTTTAGCTTCTTCTGCATTCGCAGCCTCTATATGCAATAGAATATGTTTACCAATTCTAACATCTTGAATACCCTCAATACCCAATCCGGCTAAGCTAGTACTAACTGCTTTACCTTGCGGATCTAATAATTCTTTTAATGGCATTACATTGATGTGTGCAGCGTATTTCATTGTTCTTCGCTTGGTTTAATAATGATAGAAAGTAAAGTGTAAATTATAAATGTAAATGGTAAGGCAAAATATATATTAGTAAAAATAGCAGTAGCCAAAAAGACTACGATCAATACTAATTGACGCCAAATGTTTTTAAAATTAAATGTAGTTGGTAAAAACTTGAAAAATGGTATTTTAGAAATCATCAACCAACACAAAAGCGCTATAATGACATACAAAATCCAAGTTTTCTGTAAATAAGTGCCTATCATAGGTGCATACCAATTCAATAAAGCTATTGAAGCTACAAAAATTCCAGTTGCCGGTATTGGCATTCCTTGAAAAGTGAATGAACCTTTAGTGGGAGCTGTAATATTAAAACGAGCTAAACGCAAAGCTCCAAAGCAAGCCACTAAAAAAGCTGGCGCCATAGACCACATACTCACATCCATAGCATTGCTTTGTTGCATTTTAGCAGCCCAAAGCATTTTCATTAATAACATAGAAGGTGCAACACCAAAAGATACCAAATCAGCTAAACTATCTAAATCTTTACCCAAAGGAGAAAAAACTTGCAAAGCTCTTGCTGCAAAACCGTCTAACATATCAAAGATAGCTGCTATGCCTATTAAATATGCCCCAACAACCATTTGTTCGGTACAAATTACCCAATAATCTGCTCCATTTATTTCTGCTAAATAAGGCTGAGCATTGAGTATAAAAGCAATAGCCAAGCATCCCGAAAATAAATTGGCAAGGGTTAATATATTAGGCAAGTGTTTCATTACGTGCTCAAAAGTACTATGTTAAATATGGATTTCAAAAAATATCAATTCAATTCTTTAAATAAAAATGGGATAGAAACCTATCCCATTTTTATTTATTGTGGCACTACTAATCGGAATCCATTTCCATGAATATTGACGATTTCCACACTAGCATCTTCTTTCAGATATTTTCTCAATTTCGCAATATATACATCCATGCTACGTCCATTGAAATAAGTATCACTACCCCATATGCGTTTCAAAGCGTTTTCGCGAAGTAATAAGTCGTTTTTATATTCCGCCAACATAAGTAAAAGTTCATTTTCCTTTGGCGATAAGGTAACCGAATTTTCGCCTATGGTTAGAATGCGTAATTTGCTATTAAAATGATAATTACCTATTGTAAATTCAAACTGACCATGCTGTTTTTCTTGTAATTCTTGATTTCTTTTTAAAACAGCTTTTATTTTATGTAATAATACTTCACTATCAAAAGGCTTCGTGATATAATCATCAGCTCCTAATTTATAACCTGTAAGAATATCTTCTTTCAAGCTTTTAGCAGATAAGAAAAATAAAGGCACTTCAGGGTCTACATTTCTAATTTCTTCTGCTAATGCAAAGCCATCCATATTTGGCATCATAACATCTAACAAGCAAATGTCAAAACGCTCTTTTCTATATGCAGCTAAACCTAGAATACCATCTCTACAAAGCTCTACTACAAAATCATTAAGCTCTAAATAATTTTTAAGGACTTGTCCGAAGTTAGTATCATCTTCTACCAACAACACTTTATTTTTTTCTTTCTCCATGAGTAGTTTGTTTATTAAGCTAAATTACACACATAAATGACTTGTGCGTGCAAGATTTTGTTAAAACCGTGGGCAACCATATTCACTTCTATTGCCGTTAGGAGCATGATATAGGCCTTGGTAAACCAAACCCAGTTCAAAAGCTCCCATACTTCTATTGGCAGGCGTTAGCGCTGACATAGTAACGTCGTAACTAACAACGAATTTTAGTTTTGCAATTTGATATCCTACAACAGCTATAACTGATTCGTTTAAGCGATAATAACAGCCTAAAATCAACTCGCTTTTAGTATCATTATCTCCACTTAAATAGGTTTGCGTTAAAAACCCAGCCAATAATTCAGAAGCTGATTTTTGGCTAGCAAAATATAAAGACGGCGTTAAAATAACTCTTGAAGTAGGCTGATATACCCACTCGATTTGTGCATTAGGACGAATACCTAATTGATTATTATCATTATTGAAACTCTCTACAGGTCTGTTGATATGGGAAAGCCCTAAGCCTATTTTTAAATAGGAATTATCTGCAGGCATATAAGCATAATTAATACCAGCACATAAGTCAAAATAGTCTGTTTTAATTACGCCATTTTTTTCTCCATTACTATTCAAGGGATTGAATGAATAACCATCCCATTGCGTATCAAAAGATAATCGATTAAAATCCATATTGCGTTGCACAAAACCACCGCTTGCACCAAAAGACAACATATTAAAATCATTGAGCACAATATGATAAGCTAATGAAAATTGGGTTTTATTTAAAACTAGATTGCCATCACCGGCTTTATCATTAAAATTGGCAATACCTAATCCAATCCAATTGGTTGACAATTTATTTCGCAACAATTGAAGATCTGCATAAAAAGAAGTTGTTTTATACGGCACGGGCACGCTATTCCATTGTGTTCTGTAATTAACCCCAATTCGATAATCATCTTCCGGCATCAATGCTGCATTAGCAGGATTTACTAATAACGGCGCATTATAAAACTGCGAAAAATGCAATCCTTGTGCATAAGCACTTACTACATAACAACAACATAAAATAAAAAGTAAAGTCTTTTTCATACGTTTCAATTATCGAATTAAAGTTACGTTACCCGATTTGCTTTGCGATGATCCATCTACAAAAGTAGCGCTAAGTACATAGGCATAGGCATCCATTTCTTGTGCTTGACCTTTGTAGGTTCCATCCCAACCAATAGTAATATCGGTAGTTTCAAAAACAATTTCGCCCCATCTATTAAACACTTTAAAACTCATCGTTTCTATGCCTCCGCCTCTAACAAACAAGATGTCATTAAAGCCATCGCCATTAGGAGAAAAACCTGTAGGCACATCTAGTTTTGTATTTACATCCGCACTTACCGATTTGCATAACGTATCGGCACAACCTGCAGCCGATTTTGCTATCAAGCAAACTTGAAAGGTTCCTTTTCTTTTATATAGATG
>JAURLW010000016.1 GCA_030831005.1 Bacteroidota bacterium | reverse complement strand
TATCGACGAGGCATTCCCTGGCGATGTAGTCGGTTTGTTCGATACGGGTTCCTTTAAAATTGGTGATACGCTTACTGAAGGGGAACAATTGCAATTTACCGGAATTCCTACCTTTTCACCAGAATTGTTTCAAGAGTTGGTGAATAAAGACCCAATGAAAACAAAACAATTGGAAAAGGGAATTAATCAATTAACCGACGAAGGGGTAGCGCAATTATTTACGCAACATGGAGGTAATAGAAAAATAATTGGTTGTGTTGGTGAACTACAATTTGAGGTTATTCAATATCGCTTATTGCAAGAATATGGTGCCTCATGCGCTTTTGTTCCTTTACAGTTTTACAAAGCCTGTTGGATTACAGGCGATAAAAAAAAGGTTGAGGATTTTGTGAGGTTTAAACAAAGCAATATCATGACGGATAAAGATGGTAATCTAGTTTATCTTGCACAAAGCGAATGGTTTTTAAATACCGAGCGACAAAATAATCCGGATATAGAATTTCACTTTACGAGCGAATTTAAAACACAGCAAAATTAATACTACACAAATCTCTACTTATGAAAAAAAATGTATTCCTATTCATTGCATTACTTGCTTTTATAGCAACAGCTTGCAATACTTCAAAACAGCGTGATATTCTTGCTGAGAATATTGATACAACTATCAATCCAGCAGATGATTTCTTTGCCTATGCTAATGGCTTTTGGTTGAAACACAATCCTATCCCTGGAGATGAAACCAGTTGGGGGATCGGTCAATTAGTAAATGAAGAAATCTATTCAAGAAAATTAAAAATCAATGAAGCTGCAGCTGCCAAAAGCAATGCTAAAGGAATAGATCAGCAAATAGGCGATTTTTGGAAAGCAGCTATGGATACAGTAGCTATAGAAAAGCAAGGATTAAGTCCATTACAAGCTGAATTAACAGCAATACAAAATACAACAGATTTACCCTCTTTATTAAATCAAGCAGCTAAAATGCATGCGTATGGTGTAGGTGTATTTTTTGGAGAAGGTGTAAGTCAAGATGCTAAAAATAGTGAATTGATGTCGTATCAACTTTGGCAAGGCGGATTAGGATTGCCTAGTCGTGATTATTTCTTTAATACCGATGAGCGTTCCGTGAAAATTAAAATGGCTTATACTCCCTATGTGAAAACTATTTTTACTTTAATGGGTACGGAGTCATCTGTTGCAGATAAAAATGCACAAGCTATTGTAGCTTTTGAAGAAGCGCTTGCTAAAAATAGCAGAAAATTAGAAGCATTAAGAGATCCCTATGCCAACTATAATAAAATGAGCATTGCGGAGTTGAATAAATTAACGAGTGCTATCAATTGGCAATCTATAATAGCAACTATTGGTTTGAAAAAAGTAGATACCATTATTGTTGGTCAACCAGAGTTTTTAGTTGCCCTAAATGCACTATTAAAATCAACTGACATACAAACTTTAAAAGACTATATGAGTTTTCATTTAGTAAATGATTATGCAAGTTATTTAAGTGCAGCTTTTGCTAATGCTAAATTTGATTTTTATGGTAAAGTCATTCGTGGTGCTAAAGCGCAACGACCAAGATGGAAAAGAGTTTTAGATGCTGAAGAAGGAGCAATGGGCGAAGCCTTAGGACAACTATTTGCTAAAGAATATTTCAACGAGACAGCTAAAAAGCGTTACGAAGATATGGTTGAAAATGTTCGTGATGCCTATAAAGCGAGAATCGAAAAACTAACTTGGATGACAGATAGTACTAAACAAAAGGCATTAGCTAAGTTAAGTGCTATCACTAAAAAAGTAGGTTATCCAGAAAAATGGAAAGATTTCTCTAGTTTAAAAATTGATGCTTCTTCATTTGCTTTAAACATGATGCGATCAAATGCTTGGTGGAATACCTATTCTTTAAGTAAATACGGTAAACCCGTAGATCGTACAGAGTGGGATATGACACCTCAAACCTATAATGCTTATTACAACCCGTCTAATAATGAAATTGTTTTACCAGCAGGTATATTTACCGTTCCTGGTTTTAGAGATGAAGAATTAGACGATGCATTAGTATATGGTTATGCCGCAGCTTCTACCATTGGTCACGAAATTACCCATGGCTTTGATGATGAGGGAAGACAATTTGATGCTAAAGGAAATTTAAAAAATTGGTGGAGCGCAACAGATGAAGAACAGTTTACTCAACGTGCTCAAAAATTAGTTAATCAGTTTAGTAATATGATTGCAGTTGATACTATGCATATTAACGGTAAACAAACTTTAGGTGAAAATCTTGCCGATTTAGGTGGATTGTTAATAGGTTTAGATGCATTTAAATTAACAGATGCCTATAAAGCAGGCAAATCTATTAGTGGATATACGCCTTTACAACGTTTCTTCTTAGGATATGCACTTGGATGGATGTACAGCTATAGAGAGGAAAGCATAGCATCGCAAATTGTAACCGATGTGCATGCGCCAGCTAAACAACGTGTAAATGGACCAATGCCTAATATTCCAGAATTCTATGAGGCATTTAAAGTAACGCCTAAAAACAAATTGTATTTACCAGATTCATTACGAGTACAATTGTGGTAAAAGCTAATTTTAAAAAAAAAGAGCGCCGAATGTTCGGCGCTCTTTTTTTAAATCCAATTACTTTTTAAAGCTTCCCAGCTTTGTTTTTCTTGATGCAGTTGGCAGAGCCTTTCGATAACCCGTTCTACAACAGCGTCCGGACATGAGGCGCCTGCGCTAATTAATATCTTTTTTGCGGTAGGTGCTAAGGTGCCATGGAGTAGCTCCTTAGTATGGAAATTGAAATGTTCGATTTCAAAATTGTCTAGGAGACAAAGTTCATCTTTTATATAATAGGTTGGTATTTTAGTTTCACACAATTCTACAAGATGAGAAGTATTAGAACTATTATATCCGCCAATTATGATGGCTGCATCGGCTTTTGTTTCTAACATAGCTTGGACCGCACTTTGATTATCATTTGTAGCATAACAAAGTGTATCTCTTGTATCTGCAAAATGATTTGCAATGCTTTGATCATCTAATTGATAATGCGCTTTCATCACCTGTTTCAAATATTCAGCAATAGCTTGCGTATCGCTTGCTAACATAGTAGTTTGATTAACAACACCAATACGTTTTAAATCTCTTTTAGGGTCAAAAGTAGTATTGTATTGTCCTTTAAACTGTTCGTAAAAAGTAGCGCTATCTATTTCCTCTTTGATATAAGCGGCTAAAGTAATAGCCTCATTCATATCGTTGATAACAAGTGTAGGTGCGTGTTCTTTACTGTGCGAAAAAGTAGCTCTAGTCTCTTCATGTTGTGGTTTGCCGTGTACTACAATCGTATAGCCTTCTAAGCCTATTTTTTCAGCTCTGTTCCATACTTTCTCTACAAACGGGCAAGTGGTTTCGTATCGAGTAGGTTCTATGCCTTTTTCTTTTAGTAATTGTTCTATCTCAACAGTGGTTCCAAAGGCAGGTATAATCACAATGTCATCTGCATGTATTTGATCCCAAGGAATTAATTGCTTGCCTTTAGTATCCATGATAAATTCTACCCCTGCTTGAATTAAATCAGCATTTACGCCAGGGTTGTGAATCATTTCACTAAGTAAATAAATACGTTTGTTGGGGTTCTCGCCAACCGCTTTAAAAGCTATTTCTATAGCATTTTCTACGCCATAACAAAAGCCAAAATGACGGGCTAATGAAATAGATAGGTCACCTAACTCTAGGGTAGTGGGTGTAAAATCTTTTTTAAGTTTATCCGCTTGCTTACGCTTGTTTTTGATTGCGCTTATGAATGAGCTTCTAAACTGTTGAGGAACATCAAATGATTTCATAGTTTCTTTTTATCCTTTATATTCACCCCAAATACTTCTTAAAGCATCTGAAATCTCACCTAAGGTACATAAGTTTTCTACGGCTTCAATTACAATAGGCATAAGGTTAGTATCAGATTGAGCGGCGTCTTTTATTTTTTGGATACTCGCAGCTGCTTTTGTTGCATCGCGTTTAGCTCTTAAAGCACGTAATTTTTCACTTTGCTTTTCTCTAATGCTATCATCAATTTTTAAAAGAGGCGTATCATTTACTTCTTTATTGGTAAATTTATTTACACCTACAATGATTTTACTTCCATCTTCAATAGCTTTATTATACGCATATGCTGATTTTGCAATTTCTTCTTGAATATAACCTTGCTCAATAGCTTTTACTGCGCCACCCATAGCATCTATTTTTGCAATCAATTCATTAGCAGCTGTTTCAATATCATTAGTAAGTTGCTCTACAAAATAAGAACCCGCTAATGGATCAACGGTTTGAGTGATACCGCTTTCATGTGCAACAATTTGTTGCGTTTTCAATGCAATTCCTGCCGCTTGTTCCGTAGGTAATGAAAGCGCTTCGTCAAATCCATTGGTATGCAATGATTGTGTTCCGCCTAGTACTGCCGCCATAGTTTGAATAGCTACACGTACAATATTATTTTGTGGTTGTTGCGCTGTTAATGTACTTCCGCCTGTTTGGGTGTGGAAGCGAAGCATTTGTGCTTTTGGATCGGTAGCGCCAAGCTCTTTGCTAATATGCGCCCACATTCTTCTTGCCGCTCTAAATTTTGCTACTTCTTCAAATAAATTATTATGTGCATTAAAGAAGAAGGATAAGCGTTGTGCAAATACATTAATATCTAATCCTTTTTCAATAGCCGCTTTTAAATACGATTTGCCATTTGATAAGGTGAAGGCTAATTCTTGCACCGCATTGGCACCAGCTTCACGGATATGATATCCAGATATGGAAATCGTGTTCCATTTTGGTACTTCTTTACTGCAATATTCAAATATATCCGTAATGATACGCATAGAAGGTGTAGGCGGATAAATATAGGTGCCTCTTGCTGCGTATTCTTTCAAAATATCATTCTGAATAGTACCTGATAATTTTCTTACATCAGCTCCTTGTCGTTTTGCTAAAGCGATATAAAATGCCAGTAAAATAAATCCTGTTGCATTAATCGTCATGGAGGTAGAAATATCCTGCAAGTTGATGCCCTTGAAAAGAATTTCCATATCTTCAATAGAATCAATAGCTACACCTACTTTGCCTACTTCTCCTTCCGACATTGGATGGTCGGAGTCATAACCAATTTGTGTTGGTAAGTCAAAGGCAACAGATAAACCCATTACCCCTTGATTCAATAAAAAATGATAGCGCTCGTTAGATGCTTCAGCCGTACTAAAACCAGCATATTGGCGCATTGTCCATAAACGCTCTCTGTACATTTCTTCATGCACCCCTCTCGTGAAAGGGAAGCTTCCGGGTTGTTCTGTCATTGCCACAGGCTCGGTATAGCAGGATTTAATTTCTATATCAGCGTCGGTGGTAAATTTCTTTTTCGTACTCATATTTGCTATTCTTCGGGCTTTAAATTCCTTGTGTCAATAAACTTTTTGCTTCTGCTTGTATCGCTTGCATAGCTGTTTCAGCAGGAGTTTCTGATTCTGTAGTTATTAAATAATTGACTATTTGTTGATGTAATACACTTGCACTCTCTGCTGGGTTTAAAGTACTCGCAATATGCTTGATCATATTAATTTCTTGTTCTTTAAAAATGCGAATAAGTTGCCATGTGCCTGCGGTTACATAAATCTGTTGCGATAAATTATGTTCAAACTCAGCATTAATCGTTATGACCAAGGCTTGTTGCAATTCTTGCACCGTCATGCCGCTGGTATATACTCTCGGAATGAGTTGTCTTGGGTGAGTGCGTTCTACCAACATAGCTAATCGTTCATATGCTTGTAAGCGCATACGAAATGCAGTATCATGATTCGATTGTAACAATTCTAAACGCTTAGCAGCTGTTTCTTTATTATTGAACTTGCTGACGATAAGGTAAACAATGACTAGCGAAATAAGCGTTGGAATGGTAAAATATAATAAGTCTAAAGCTGTATTCATGGAACTGAAATTAAATATTTCAGCAAAATAACCTATTTTTTGTGTAATAATTTAATCTTAAGCCGAATATGTTGCTTTGATATTGAGGTTAAGGTTGAGATTAAGGCTAGGGCTAAGGCTAAGGTTGAGGTTAAGGAAAATGTTATTATTTTATTGTCATCCTTAACCTCAGTCTCAGTCTCAATCTCAATCTTATTTCTTCAGCAGCTTCATCAAAATTCCGAAAGCGCCTCTTATAAAACTAGCACTCGTTACGGCTTTTATTACTGTTTTATTGATGTCATTTCCTTTGGTTTCATCGCTGGATTGCTCTTTTTTACTACTGTTTACTGCTGCTTCTGTTGTAGCTGCATTAGCACTTATTCTATTAGCAAGTAATTCAAAGGCACTTTCTCTGTCTATGCTCTCTGCATATTTTTTAACCAATTTTGATTGGGTATTAATACGCGTAATTTCTTCTTCACTTAAAATATCCATTCTGCTCTCTGGTGCTCGCAATAGTGTAGCTGCCAATGGGGTAGGTGTGCCCTTCTCGCTCAAGGCCGTAACAAAAGCTTCGCCAATGCCCAAGCTTGTTAGTAGTTCATCTGTTTTGTAAAAATCAGAACTTGGATAATTATCGGCAGTTTGCTTAATGGCTTGTCTGTCTTTAGCCGTAAATGCTCTTAAGGCATGTTGTATTTTTAAGCCTAATTGGGCTAATATTCCACTTGGAACATCCATTGGGTTTTGAGTGATAAAGTAAATACCTACTCCTTTCGATCTAATTAATTTTACAATGGTTTCTATTTGTTCTAAGAGGGCTTTACTCGCTTCTTTAAAAATAAGATGTGCCTCGTCTATAAAAATAATCAGCTCTGGCTGCTCAGCATCCCCTTTTTCCGGAAGGGTATAATAGATTTCGGCTAATAAACTAAGCATAAATGTAGAGAATAATTTAGGCTTGTCTTGAATGTCAGTCAAACGTAAAATATTGACATAGCCCTTGCCTTCTTCATTTATGCGCATTAAGTCTTGCACATCAAATGAGGTTTCGCCAAAAAATAAATCACCTCCCTGTTGTTCTAGTTCTATAATCTTTCTGAGTATCGTACCCGTAGTAGCACTTGATATTTTCCCATAAGCTGCTTCTATCTCTGTCTTGCCCTCTTCGGTGCAATAGTGAATCATCTTTTTAATGTCTTTTAAATCGAGCAAAGGCATTTTTTGATCATCACAAAATTTAAATATTACCGATATCACACCAGATTGCGTATCATTCAAATCTAAAATCCTTGAAAACAAAACAGGACCAAATTCGGATACGGTTGCTCTTAAGCGCACACCATCTTGTGCAGACAAGGTCAATAATTCTACTGGGTATGCCTGTGGCTTAAACGGAATATTGATTTTTGTATGGCGCTCGGTAATAAATGATTTTTCGCTGCCTTCCATAGCAATACCAGAAAAATCTCCTTTGATATCCATCATTAATACCGGTATCCCAAAACTCGATAATTGCTCAGATAATACTTGAATAGTTTTTGTTTTACCGGTCCCAGTTGCTCCTGCTATTAGTCCATGTCTATTTAGGGTTTTGAGAGGAATGGCTATTTGCGCATCTGAGATAGCTTGTCCATCAAGCATAGCAACACCAAGTAATAGGCTCTTTCCTTTGCTAGAATAGCCTTCTTTAATAAGAGTAGTAAATAGTTCTTGTTGACTCATAAAAATTGTTTTTAATGATGAATAACGATTGAAATAGATTTGAAAAACTTGAAAATGATTACAAACGTGTTTTAAAAAACTAAGCGATGTATATTTTAAATATAGTTATAACGAAATCTGTTTTGTAAAACTACTACTTTTTTTAATTATCCTATTTCTATTTCATCCTTATACCTATACGCTTAAATTTGATTTGTAAATATTTTAACAATCTAATAAAATCGTTCTTTTTTTGATATTGTTAAAATTGCTGTACATTTGCTAAGTATTATTAAAGTAAAGCGTTAGAGTTTATTAAAAATTTTTTTTGAGGTTCAAAGATCTAGTATTTGTTCAACTTTTAGGTATAATAAATTTTACTAAGCGTTATCAATAATTACGTTTTACCCTCGGGTGTTATTAATCATTTTAAGAATTTATAGTGCATGACTACTTTAAAAATTGCCATTCAAAAATCAGGTCGACTTAGTGAAAAATCGCTTCAGCTATTAAAAGATTGTGGCATAAAAATTGCTAATAGTGATCGTAAATTAAAAACAGCAGCTGCTAATTTTCCGGTTGAAATTTTATTCCTTCGAGATGACGATATTCCTCAGTATGTAGACCAAGGCGTAGCTGATATCGGCATACTTGGAGAAAATGAAGTTTGGGAAAAAGATAAACAAGTAAAGGTGATCAAGCAATTAGGATTTGCCCAATGTAAATTATCCTTAGCAATACCCAAGGATGAGCAGTATGAAGGTTTACACTATTTTGAAAATAAAAAAATTGCTACAAGCTATCCAAAGATATTACAAGGTTTTTTTGATAAGAAGAACATTGCCGTTACCGTTGAAGAAATAGGCGGAAGTGTAGAAATTGCTACAGGCATTGGTTTGGCAGATGCAATTTTTGATATCGTAAGTACCGGTAGTACCTTGCTTATGAATGGCCTTAAAGAAGTCGAAGTATTATTTAGAAGTGAGGCTGTTCTTATTGCCAACTCCAATTTGGAATCAGGAAAGCAGGCAATTTTAGAGCAATTACTTTTCAGAATGCAATCGGTTAAACAAGCAGCAGAGAATAAATATATTCTTCTTAATGCGCCCAATTCAGCTATCCAACAGATATCTGCAGTATTGCCTGGAATGAAATCGCCCACCGTGTTGCCTTTAGTGGAAGAAGGCTGGAGCAGCTTGCATTCTGTAATTAAAGAAGATCAATTTTGGGAAGTTATAGATCAAATTAAACAATTAGGTGCTCAAGGAATATTAGTTGTGCCTATAGAAAAAATGATTATTTAAATAGTAAAACGTTATCAGTCATGGAAAGGATTTCTTATCCAAAAAAAGAACAATGGGCGTCTTTATCACAACGGCCTATTGCTGATCAAAATCACTTACTTCAAATTGTAGACCAAATATTCTCTGAAGTAAAAGCACAAGGTGATGCCGCTGTTCATAAATACACCAAAAAATATGATAAGGTAGAATTGAATTCTTTTTTAGTTTCTGCTGATGAGCTTAAAAGGGCAGAAAAATTAATTTCTAAAGAATTGCAAGCTGCAATTAAGCTTGCTAAAAATAATATTGAGAAGTTTCATCGTGCTCAACAAGAAAAAAATATAATCATTGAAACATCGAAAGGTGTAATGTGTTGGAGAGAAAGTAGGCCTATAGAAAATATAGGTATCTATATTCCTGGTGGTACAGCGCCTTTGTTTTCTACTGTATTAATGTTAGGTGTTCCAGCTGTCATAGCAGGCTGTAAGGAAATTGTACTTTGTACACCACCCGATAGAAAAGGATCTATTCATCCTGCTATTT
>JAURLW010000121.1 GCA_030831005.1 Bacteroidota bacterium | reverse complement strand
GATTCAAACAATTTTGTGCATTTGATGGAATGACAAAAGGAAATAGCATAATAGCAACGAATAACTTTTTCATATAATTACTTTTAAAATAAAACACTAACGTAAAGGGATATTAATAAACAGGATAATTAAGTTCTTTCTATATAAGTTCAACTGTAATTAATCACCATAATAACAACCAACAAAATTTATAATTAACACTAAGCAATTTAAAATTGCGGTGCAAAATAAATTAAAATATTTACATAAATATGAAAAGATAAAAATAAAAAAGGTCGCATATGCGACCTTTAACAAATATTAAAATAATTATATTAATCATTCAAACTTCTAAAATCAACGGGCACTAATTTACTAACACCCGCTTCTTGCATTGTAACACCATAAATTACATCTACTGCCGACATAGTTTGTTTATTGTGGGTTACAATAATAAACTGAGAGTTATCGGAGAATTGACGAATCATGTGTGTAAACTTACCTACATTGGCATCATCTAAAGGCGCATCTACCTCATCTAGAATACAGAATGGTGCTGGCTTAATTAAATAGATAGCAAATAAGAATGCTGTAGAGGTCAAGGTTTTTTCTCCTCCACTCAATTGTGTTAGCGTGCTAGGGCGTTTACCTTTAGGCTGAGCATAAATTTCAATGCCACTTTCTGCAACATTAGTTGGATCTGTTAAACGTAAATCACAATTATCTTCAGCGGTAAAGAGGGCCTTAAATACTTCTTTAAAATTAGCACTTACTTTATCAAAGGTCTCTTTAAATTTCTCATTAGCTGTTGTTTCCACTTCTTCAATGGTGCTCATTAAAGAAACCTTCGCATCTACTAAGTCCATTTTTTGCTCTACAATAAAATCATGACGTGCTTTAATTTCTTGGAACGCTTCAATTGCAGTTGGATTTACTTCACCAATATTATCCAAACGCTTCTTCATCTTATCCGCTTCTGCACTTAATTCTTCAACCGTTTGAGTACCAGTTCTCGCTTCGTCGATGATATCATCGATATTTACTTTAAACTCTAATAACAAACGCTCTTTCATACCCGTCAAACGAAGCTTCAATTCGTTGAGCGTATCTTTTATACCGGTAAGTAATTGTTCTGCTTGTTCTTTTTCTCTTCGTTTCTGATTGAGTAAACCCTCTTGCTCTGATAAGGTATTTCTGAATTCGTAATACAAACGATCCTTTTCATTCAACACCTTCTCATCTACTTCTTTTTGTTTAAGCAAGGCTACCCAAGCAGCATCACCTTCTTGCAAAGTAGCTGTAGTAGCTGTAATTTGTACATGCGTTTCTGCTAATTGCTCATTATTCTTTTCAATCTGGATTCTTAAATCTGCTAATTGATTAGTTCTAAATGCTAGTTCTTGTTGTAAATTATCTAATTTACTTTGTTGTCTAGTATAGGCTAAATTATGCTGATTGTATTTTTCATTAGCTGCATTAAATGCACTTTCTACTTCTTTAAAAGCAGCATCTGCCACAGCAATATTTTTTTGAATAGCAGCATAAGCTTCATTGATCGTAGCCAAGGCTTCACGAGTATCGCTAATGCTATCTTGCGTTTCGTCTAACTGTGCTTGCAAATCTGCCACACGCGAAACGGCTTGCTTATTTAGATGCTCGAAATTTTCAATACGATTACCTAAATTGATTTCTTGATTCTGTAATTGATTCAAGGATGTTTTTGTCTGCTCAATTGCTTGACCGTTTAATGCTTGATTAAATCCGGTAATCAATGTTTGCGTTTCCTCGATATAATTTTGTAAAGATTGAGTTGTAGCTGTTAATTGCGTAATCTCTTCTGTAAGACGTACTAAGTTTTTAGCACGACCAATTTTATTTCCTTCAAACAACCCTACTGATCCACCACCAACAGAATAAGCACCCTTCATAAGATTGCCTTTCTTGTCGATAAGTACCATACCTTTTTCTAAGCTTAGCTCTTGCAATGCATTTAAATCATCAGCTATAAACACATGTTGCAATAACTGGTTAGCCAAAGCTTGGTATTTTGCATCTACAGTGATGGTAGCTAAAGCAGGTGTTACTTGTGGGTGGCTAAAACTAGGCGCTGCTTGAGCATTACCAGCCACTTGATTTAACACAAAGAAATTTGCCTTACCTTTTTTGTTAGTATCTAATAGCTGAATAGCTTCTAATGCTTCTTGCCAATTTTCTACTACGTAATAATTCAAGTAAGAATCTAATACATTTTCTAAAGCCGTACGGTATTCTTTTTGTACAGTACATATATCCGAAAGTAATGGAGCATCGCTTTTCCATGCCGCATTTTTCTTCAAGAATTTAATAGAATCTGGATAACCCTCTAAACTATCTACTAATGATTTTAATAAATCATGCTCATTGCGTTTAGCATCTAGTTTTCTATTCTCTTCTACCAAATTAGAACGGTGTGCTTCTAACTGTTCTTGCGCTTTAAAAATCTTATCTTTTACTTCTTCTTGTCGCGTGATTAATTCTTGCAAACGATCTTGCTGCTCTTGAATCTGAATTGCATGATCCGCTTTTTCTTCTTGCCATTGTTTAATCTGTGCTTCACGAGTAGTTTTTTCATCAACAATTTGTTGCATACTTCTTTGCAGGTTCATAACCGAAGAATCGGCTACCGCTACTTTTTTCTCTGCATCGAATTGTAAACGTTGTTGATCTTGTAAACCAATACGTAATTGCTCAACTACATTTTTCTTTTCATCAAAATCTGCTCTTGCCACATCAACTGCTGCACGCAATTCTTTCAATTCATCTTGAATCGTTGCTAAAGCTGCTGTTTCATCTCCAATTTGTGTGGTTGCAAAATCTATTGACTCTTGCAATTGTGTTAATTGTTGACCAGCACCTTCTACAAATTGCGCTAAGCTTTTCTCTCTCTCTTTTAAATAATCTAATCGCTGAGCCGCTAATTTTTTATCACTCTCTAATTGGCTGATTTTAGCAATTAACTCATTGAAATGTTTTTGCAAACCATTCAATTCTTGTTCGCGCTCAATCAATACTACTTTATCTTTAGTTACACTCGCCTCTTCGGTGGCTACTTGTGCTTCTAATTGTATTTTACGGTCTGTTTCTGTTGTTACTTGCTCATTCAGTGTTTTATACTGCTCATTGAAGTCTTCTAAAGAAGCTTTAGCTAATTCTACACTAACGGTTTTATATTCAGTCTTGATTTGAAAATAGCGCTCTGCTTTCTTTGCTTGATTTTCAAGCGTTCTAAGATTATTGCCAATTTCAAAGAGCAAATCTTCAATACGATTTAAATCTTGCTCTGTAGCATCTAGTTTTAATTTAGCTTCTTTCTTTCTTGTTTTATAGATGGAAATACCAGCTGCTTGTTCCAACATTCTTCTACGCGATCCATCTTTATCTTTGATGATATCATCTACCATCCCCAATTCTATAATAGCATAGGAATCATTACTTACACCGGTATCTAAAAATAAATTATGGATATCTTTTAATCTACAGGTTACATCATTCAAGCGATATTCACTTTCGCCGCTTTTATAAAATTTACGGGTAATGGTTACAGTAGTAAATTCGGTTGGCAATAAATTTCTAGTATTCTCAAAAGTTAAGGATACTTCTGCCATTCCGGATGCCGAACGAGATCGAGAACCATTAAATACCAAATCATCCAAATTGTCGGAACGTAAGGATTTTATTTTATGCTCACCAATTACCCAACGGATAGCATCTACGATATTTGATTTACCGCAACCATTCGGACCAACAATGCCGGTAATGGGATGGTCTAATTGGATAACTGTTTTATCTGCAAATGATTTGAATCCTTTTATCTCTAATGATTTTAACCGCACAGTTCTTTATATTTTAATATGAATATGTTTTTCTATAAATAGCCTAACAAAGACAAGCTATTTGGGAGGTACAAAATACATATTTATAGCCTATTTTTCAAATTTATTTGGGTATTTAAGGGCTATTTAGGGGCAATTTCCATGGATTTTATTGATATCGCTATAAATTAGGAAAAGCAACAAAACCACTTGATTATCCTATCTTTGCGATCATTACTAATTTACATTTATGGCAAAAATAGGCATCAATATAGCTACCGGTAGTATCCAGAAAGAAGATGCTATTGTGGGCATTGATTTAGGCACCACCAACAGCTTGGTGGCCATTGTGAGAGAAGATAGCCGACAAGCAATCGCTTTAAAAGAAATCGATGGCATGAGTTTAGTGCCTTCTGTAGTATTTTTTGATGAGCAAAACCAAGCTCAAGTGGGCACAGCTGCGCTCGAAAAGTTATTAAGCCATCCGGAAAGAACTATTTATTCGGCTAAACGATTGATGGGCAAAAGCTATAAGGATCTTTCTCAAGACAGCCATTTTTTCGCCTACAAAATACATGACGACGCAAGCGATGCTTTAGTGAAGGTACAAATTGGTGAACAGTTTTATTCCCCTATCGAATTGTCTTCGTTAATATTAAAAGAATTGAAATCGAGAGCGGAACATGTTTTAAAAATGCCTGTAAACAGAGCTGTTATTACAGTTCCTGCTTATTTCAACGATACCCAAAGACAAGCCACTAGAGATGCTGGAAAGCTAGCAGGATTAGATGTATTGCGTATTGTCAATGAACCGACAGCTGCGAGCTTAGCCTATGGCATTGGACTTGATCCTAATGAAGAGAAAACCGTTGCCGTTTATGATTTAGGAGGTGGAACTTTTGATGTTTCTATTTTAAAAATTAATCAAGGCATTTTCGAAGTACTTTCTACCAACGGTGACACTTATCTTGGTGGCGATGACCTAGATAGAGCTGTAGTCATCTACTGGAAAGAGCAATTAGAAAAAGCAGGTATTGCTTGCGATGACAGTACAACCCTACAAGCCTTACGATTAGCGGCAGAGCAAGCAAAAAAAGAATTAAGTACAGCATCCATAGCAACAACTTCCATTGCTGGTCATAGATTAGAAATAGACAAAATAACGTTTGAAGGTTTAATTCAACCGCTAATCCAAAGAACACTTCAATCTTGCCAGCAAGCACTACAAGATGCAGGCTTGAGCACTAATCAGATAGATGCAGTTATCATGGTAGGCGGATCTACACGCGTACCTGCAGTAAAAAATAGCGTTCGTGATTTCTTTAAAAAAGAAGTTAATGACAGCCTAAATCCAGATGAAGTAGTAGCCCTTGGTGCTGCTATCCAAGCAGATATTTTAGCGGGTAATAATACAGATATGCTATTGCTGGATATTACCCCACTTTCTTTAGGTATTGAAACATTAGGGGGACTAATGGATGTATTAATTCCAAGAAATGCAAAAATTCCAAACAAAGCAGGTCGACAATACACTACTTCTCAAGATGGACAAAGCAATTTACTTATCAATGTATATCAGGGAGAACGTGACCAGGTAGCACATAATAGAAAATTAGCTTCTTTCACCTTAAGAAATATACCGGCAATGCCTGCAGGCTTACCAAAAATTGATATTCAGTTTATATTAGATGCCGATGGTATTTTAAAGGTAAGTGCTACTGAATTACGAAGCGGTGTAGCACAAGAAATTTCGGTAAAAGCACAATATGGTTTAGATGATAGCATGGTAGAACAAATGTTGCTAGATTCGCTAACGCATGCCAAAGACGATATGCAAGTGCGTGCCTTAATAGAAGCGAGTACCGAGGCAGAACAAATGATCAGCACTACAGAAAAATTCTTGATTAATTATGCGCCAGCCATTAACGAAGAAGAACGAGAACTAACAAAAGTACAAATTGAGCGCTTAAAGAATTGTATTGCTTCAAAAGATAAAGATGGCATTCAAAAAAACACAGAGTTACTCAACGAAATTACTCGACCATTTGCGGAGCGTGTAATGGACAGTGCTTTAAAAGAAGCTATGAGAGGTAAAAAAATTCTCTAAATAAAAAAGGACGCTTGAGCGTCCTTTTTTATTTTAAACAGCTTGCAATACGAGCTGAATTGTTGATCTTGTTTTCTGCTGCAATAAGCAAACCGTATCTTTAGTAAGCTCATCAATAATAGAATTGTCATAATGACGAATAGTCAACAGGTGCGCATTTTCATTTCTTGAGATTTTATAATCTGTTTCTAATGCAGCGATGATTGCTTCAATCTGATCTTCTTTATGGTCTATACATGCAATAAAGCTGATAGCTGCATTTTGTATCAAATTGATCTTAATACGCAATTGATGAAACACCTGATATAACTTACTGAGATTATCTTCTGTAATAAACGAAAAATCACGGGTTGTAACCTGTAAAAGAACTTGTTCTTTTTTTAATACAATGATCGGAGGATACTGGATTTGTAAAACGTCATTTTGAATGGTTGTGCCTTTTAATTCTGGATTTAAAAAACACTTCACATGCAATGGAATGTTTTTATTCTGAAGTGGTTTAATGGTTTTTGGATGGATAACTTGTGCTCCATAAAAAGCCATTTCAATAACCTCGCTGTAAGAAATCAATTCAATTTTTTGTGTAGCTTTAAATTGCTTAGGATCTGCGTTTAATAAGCCTTCTACATCTTTCCAAATACTAACAGCTGAAGCATTTAAAATAGAAGCCAATATAGCAGCAGTATAATCAGAGCCTTCTCTTCCTAAAGTAACAGAGGCATTGTCTGAAGTAGCACCAATAAATCCTTGCGTTAATACAATAGTATTTTGCATGGCTGGCATACATAGTTCAAGCACTTGTTTTTCTGTTTGTTTCCAATCTACTTTGGCATCTCTAAAAGTAGTATCTGTTCGTATAAGATCTCGAGCATCGATCCACGTAGTAGATAATTGCAATTGATTAAGATAAGCTGCAAAAATGCGAGAAGATAATAATTCTCCTATGCAAACAATTTGATCATAACTATAATCAAAATCTTGATGATTAAAATCATCGATAGCCCACTCTAACTCCGTGAACAAAGCATTTAAATGAGGAAAAACAACATCGTAATTGTCAGTACTTAATAATTGTAAAGCATAGTCTATATGGGCTTGCTCTAATTGTTTTGCAAGCTTTTTGGCTTCTTCTACTTCATGTGATTTGCAGGCCAATGCAATTGCTTCTAAAGCATTGGTTGTTTTCCCATAAGCTGAAAGCACAATAATTAAGGGTGTTTCTGCCGATTGTATAATAGGCACTAATTGTTGCATCTGAACTGGATTTGCAATACTTGCTCCTCCAAATTTGTATACTTGCATAAGGGTGTTTATTTAAAGATAACAGGTTTTATTTTAGGTCTTCGCTCGGGTACCCATTTAAATTTACTCAAAAATAAATCTTTCAAATCAATATCTTGTAAAGGCGAAATCGTTTGCTTAACGTCTTCTTGGAAAACTATTTTAGAAATCGTTTGCTTGTCAAAATAAATATGCATGCGTTCTGCACTAGATTGATTAACGCCAACAAAGGCGCCACTATCATCTTTAGGGTAATAAATGCAGGATGTGTTGGGATAAATCCATACATCCTTCAAAGTATTATTTACAAAATTACCCTTAAGCACATTACCTTGTATTTGATCATATAATTTAGCTGTTGATGGGCCTGCTTGAGATACAATCAATGCATTATTAGGAACATACATATGATCGAGCGCACCATTTTTAAAATAAAGGGAAATAGTATCTCCTGTCAATTGTGCACTTCTCGACCACAACACCGGTTTTATCATACAAGACAAAATACTGTCTTTACCATTATAATAAATACTATCAGCACTTGCTTGAAGTGAATCAGAAAATAAGCTAACATGATAATACGCCTTATAAAATTTAGGGTGCAAGGTATCATTAGGCAATTCTTCTTGATAGCTTTCCTTTACTACTTTTTTCTTTTTATCAATTACAATAGGCTTGATAGGTGCAATTAAAAACGTATCGGCTGATAAGAAAAAACTATCTTGCTCTTGCTCTATCTTCATCACAGGACGTATATAGGCAATCATTCTTTGAACCGATTCTTGATAACTTGCCCAACCTGCATATAGCGTAATATGCTGTGCAGTATCTTTAGCTATCACCTTGCCTTTGGCAATACTACAATTTGTTTTTTTATTATATTCCAAAGTGTCTGCCTCAATATATTGTTCTTTATTCTGAGCAGAAGATCGGCCATAAAATTTACCTGCTTCATTCTTAGCATCATAAACTCCATTACTACTGATTAAAATAGAGGAGGCATTTACCACTTTCGATTGGTCTAAAATTTTGATCAGTTTAGTTTGAGTATTATACGCTATTTTCTTTGAGGTACAATTGTATTGGGGGTCTGTAACAACAACATCACCTTCAAAAATGGCATCTTTAGTCTTAACTAAATATTGCCCTTTTTCACTAGATAGTGTTGTACTCTCAGCTTGGAGGGTACCTCCTGTAGTGTAGGTTCCGATCTTTGCTTGTGTTTGATAATCTAAGGAATCTGTCCAAAGTGAATTCTTACCATCTGTGAGGGTTACATTAGATCTAAAAATAGCCAACTTTTTATCTCCAGCATATTTCACATAATCGCTTGAAATAGTAGTACCATCTGGTTGCACTATTAATACATCACCAAAGGCTTCAGCATCATTCAATACTAGATTGATTATAGCGCTATCGCAATACATTAAAGTACCTTGGTGCTCTAATTGAACATTACCAATTAATTTTTGATAGGAGGAGTCGCCTTCTTTTTGAAATCCTTGAAGTGCGTCAGCTGATTTAACGGATAAGGGAATTACTTTAGATTGCGCATAAGTTGCTGATATAGATAACCATATAGCACAATAAATAAAGAATAAATAACGCACATAGAAGCTCATACTAAAAACAACTATTTAGATGGCTTTCTACCAATTATAGAAATATTAAAATAG
>JAURLW010000120.1 GCA_030831005.1 Bacteroidota bacterium | reverse complement strand
CTATATGTGCATTTTAATGCTGCAGTATTTTGAAGCATTACTGCACCTCTTTTATCATCTATATTACTGATTGCAAAAGCTTCTTTTGGCAAATGATCAAAAAGTAATTTCTTAACTCTAATATATTCATCAAACGTACCATGATAATCTAGGTGATCATGTGTAATATTGGTAAACACCGCTCCGCAAAATTGAATACCTGCAATACGATGCTGGTGAATTGCATGTGAACTTACCTCCATAAACACATAAGAACAACCTGCCATTTTCATTTCATGCATCAACTGCTGAATAGCCAATGCATTAGGCGTCGTATGTGTGCTTGCTACTACTTTATTACCGATATGATGCTGTACCGTAGAAATTAAACCACAGGTATGGCCTAATGAAGTAAATAAATTAAATAACAAAGTAGCTACTGTAGTTTTACCATTAGTTCCAGTAATACCTACAACCTTCATAGATTGTGAAGGAAAACTATAAAAAGCACTTGCTGCAATACCAAATGCAAAATGCGTATCAGCTACTTGAACATAACTAATACCGTCTTTCAATACTGCTGGCAACTGTGTTACTAAAATTGCAGTAGCACCATTTTCAATAGCCTCATCAATAAAAGCATGACTATCTACTTTTGTGCCTTTCATAGCAACAAATAAGGCACCGCGATCCATGCTTTTTGAATCCATAGCAATCGCAGCAATTTCTATATGCGCATTGCCTACCACTTGCTGTGGGTTCAAATTCAATAATATGTCGCTTAGTAGCATCATTTAATTTAAGGTTATCGTTACTTTTTGTCCTTTTACAATTTTTTGTCCAGGCAAAATAGACTGTGACACTTTTTGTCCAGCTCCTTTTACTTCTACTTTTAATCCACAGGCTTCCAATAAAGCAATGGCTCTACTTAAATGCATATTGCTTAAGTCTGGCATGTTATTTGCATAAATAGGAACACCTGCAGAACGAGCACCTGTGCTATTTACATCTTGTAATTGTGTCCATGTAGCATTACTCGCATTCGTGTATTTGTAACTTAAAGCTTGTAATATTTTATTTACTTTAGACCCTTGTTGAGCTACTGCTACTACATTACTATTATTTACTTTTGCAAGGCTATCTAATTGATTGTGATTTTGACCAATTGAATTAGCATAGATTTTATCTGCAATCATTCTAAATACTGGCGCTGCAATGGTTCCTCCGTAATAAGCACCGGAATGGGGTTTTGTTCTAATGACAACAGCGATAGTATAGGTTGGATTGTTAGCCGGAAAATAGCCTACAAAAGAACCTTGATAAACTCCATCTGTATAAGTTATACCTTTATCTGCCACCTGTGCAGTACCGGTTTTCCCAGCAATAGAATAAAAAGGAGATTGAATATGCTTACCTGTTCCAGTTAATACTACTTCTTCTAAAGCTTGTCTTGCTTGACGAATAGCATCTTTACTAGCAATTTGCTGAACAACAACTTCTGGCTCAAACACCTGTACATCTTTATCGAAAGAGCGAATAGCATTCACTAAATAAGGTTTCATCATGATGCCATTGTTGGCTACCGCATTATAAATCATGCAGGTTCTTAATGGAGCAATCATCACTTCATAACCAGTTGCCATCCAAGGTAAAGAAGTAGCACTCCAAGATTTATTTAATGGTGTTTTTACCACCGGCTTTCTTTCACCTAATAAGTCAATACCTGTTTTTTGATCTAATTGTAATTTTTTTAAAAAATTAGTATATGCCGTAGGATTGGCAGCATAAAACTGGTAGGCTAATTTTGCCATAGCTACATTAGAAGAAAGTGCAAATGCTTGTTTTACAGATAATACACCTAAGCCTAAGTGAGAATCTTTCATCGTTCTATTGCCGAATGATGCAGATCCACCTTGTGCATTTACTTGATCTTCTACAGTGATATGTTTGTCGTTAAATAAAGAAAGCAAGGTCATTAATTTAAAAGTAGAACCCGGCTCTGTAGGAATCATGGCATAATTAAAATCCTCCCAATATGAACCATCTTTTTGTCGACCTAAATTGGCAATTGCTTTTACTTTACCTGTTTTCACTTCCATTACAATACAAGTACCATATAAACATTCAAATTTAGATAACTGACTTTCTAATGCATGCTCTGCAATATCTTGTATACTTACATCTAAGGTGGTTACTAAATCAAAACCATTGGTAGGCTCTTGTTCAGAACCCTGAATAATCATCCATTGACCGCCTGGCATTCTTTGCTTGATGCAATATCCATTCGCCCCTTTCAAAACTGAATCATAGGTAGCTTCCAAACCAATTACTTGACTATTTTTTCTCCACAAACCAATCGTACGAAGCGCCATTACATTAAATGGATTAATTCGTTTGTTTTTCTGCTCAACCACTAAACCACCTCTTCTGCTGCCCAATTTCATAATTGGCAATTGCTTAATTAATTGATAATCGTAATAAGGTAGATTGTGCGCTAATTCATAATAACGAGCGGTATCATTAAATTCTGCAGTCAATTCATAAAGATAAGCGGCCTTTGATTTGTCTTTTAATATAGCGGAAAATGATTCTGCTAAAGTATCTTTATACTTATCAAAGGTATCTTTTTTAATTACTGAGAAATCGATATGTAAATCAAATTGAGGAATAGTAGAACACAACAACACTCCATCTTCAGAATAGATATTTCCCCTTTCAGCAAACAAGGTATCATTGCGCAAGTTCATATTTCTGGCCATAGATCGCAATTGAGGGCCATTGACAACTTGCACCCAAGCTGCTCTCCCCAAAATCATAAGCGCGAACAATAGTATACCAGTAAATGATAGGTAAACTCTAAATCGTATGTCCTTTTTTACGCTCAATGTGATAAATATTTATTTGCTTGTTGTTTCTTGTATAGTATCTTTCTCAATAATATAGGCTGGCTGCAATAAAGGTTTTAATCCTAATCTTGAAGAACGCTGAATGATATTTGTTTCAACTAATTCACCCATCCACTTAGATTTTGCATCCATATAATGCCAACGTAATTCTTTAATTTCTTGATTTAACTTATCAATTTTCTTTTGTCTATCAATAGCCAACTGAGAACTATAAATGTATAAGCCAGATACCATTGCTAAAAAAATAATGAACGGCATATTTTTAAGTAGCCCTTGATGAGAAACCTTTTCTATAAAAGATCTCCAATCTTGATTATTATTTTGTTCTGCCGAAGCCATATCTTTTTATATTTTTTTTGCAATGCGCAACTTCGCACTTCTCGATCTACTATTTCTTTTTTGCTCTGCCTCACTTGGTTCTGTAGCTTTCCCCACTGGCTTCATTAATATGGCTTTTCGCGTACCATAAATTGAATCACGCTCTTCTTCCCAAAAACCACACTTCATAAACTGCTTTACAATTCTATCTTCTAAGGAATGAAAAGTAATGACACTCAATACGCCACCTGGCTTTAAACATTCCACACATTGCTCCAAAAAAGATCTCAATACACCCATCTCATCATTAACCTCAATTCTCAACGCTTGAAATACTTGTGCTAAATATTTGTGTGGATTACCCATCACTACAGAAGAGATTAGTGTTTTGAAATTTTCAATAGTATGTAATTTCACTTTTACTCTTCCTTCAACTATTACTTTTGCTAATTGCTTTGAATTTCTAACTTCTCCATAGCGCTCAAACAATAAGTGCAAAGCAGCTTCTGAATAAGTGGTAACAATATGCTCAGCCGTTAGTGTTGTTCGCTTGTCCATTCTCATATCCATAGGCCCGTCAAATCTTATTGAGAAACCTCTTTCTGCTGTATCAAATTGAAAAGAACTTACACCTAAATCAGCTAAAATCCCATCTACTGCATCCACTTGATGAAATTTTAAAAATCGCTTTAAGAACTTAAAATTTGCAGACACTGCTATAAATCGCTCATCCACTATCTTATTTACCCATGCATCCTCGTCCTGATCAAAACTTATTAATTTTCCATGCTCTGATAACTGAGTCATTATTTCCCTACTGTGACCTCCACCTCCAAAAGTTGCATCCACATATACTCCATCACCTTTTATTTCCAATGCTGCTACAGCCTCTTTCAACATCACGGTCTCATGATAAAATGTAGCTTCTTGCTTTTCCATCCCTATAAATTTTCAAATGGATTGAAAAAATCAGCACCGGCAACCGTTGCAGCCAAATCACTAAATCCAGCAGCATTAGCTTTGATGTAATTATGATACGCTTCCTTATCCCACAATTCAATTTTATTTCCTTGCGCGGAGAAGACCATATCTTTTTTAATCCCAGCAAACTCTTGTAATGGTTTTGGCAATAAAAATCTGCCCGCAGCATCTAACTCAACAATGGTTGCACCATTTAGAAAAAGTCGTTTGAATTCTCTAACTTTCGGATTAAAATCATTGAGCTTATTTATTTGCTCTGATAATTTTGACCAACTTTCAATGGTATAAACCGTTAAACAATTTTCAAAACCTCGATTTATGACAAAACGATCTTCTGCCCCTTCTGGCAATTGCTTACGGAAGCCAGCTGGCACTAAAAAACGATTTTTAGCATCGATCGATACTTCATACTCGCCCAAAAACCCTATAGCATTATTTACTTTCATATTTCAATACAAAGAAACACTAATTCCCACATTTTGACACTATTTTACACCTTGTATTTTTCCACACTTTTAAAAATAGCTAAAACACAATACGGCATTGAATTTCAGCCGACTAAATACCACCTGTTAATAAGCCAATGGGGATTACTGTTCATATGTGTTAATAACTCCTAATCGTCTTTATTTACAAGCGTTTCAGGAAAATATATTTTTTGATTAACGGTATTACTTAGTAAAAAAATGATTAAAAAGAAGCTTTTACTAGAATTAACAATTCAATGCGGAGTAATACAAATCAATTCATTATTTTTGTCGACCTAATTATGCAAAAGCTATTTACATACTTCCTAATACTTATCTCTATATCCTTTATTTTCAGTGCTTGTAGTAGTTACGAGGCTGTTTTAAAAAGTAAGGATATCAACTTTAAATTAGCAAAAGCAAATGAGTATTATGAGAAGAAAGATTATCAGAAAGCTAATGAACTTTATGGCATGATTGCGCCTATTTTAAAGGGCACAAAAAGCTTTGAAACCGTTTATCTTAAGTACGCAAACAGTTATTATAATCTTAAAGATTATTTAAGTGCTTCCTTACATTATAAAAACTATGTAGAGGTTTTTCCTACATCTAAAGAGACTGAACATGCAGAATACTTACATGCATTGTGCTTGTACAAACTTGCTCCTAAAGCATCTTTAGAGCAAACGAATACGATTAAAGCATTAGACGCATTACAATCTTTTGTTGATACGCACCCCAACTCTGTTCATAACGATGAGGCCAATACTTTAATTGCCAATTCAATTAAAAAATTAGAGCAAAAAGAGGCAGATGCTGCACAACTCTATTTTAAAGTTG
>JAURLW010000119.1 GCA_030831005.1 Bacteroidota bacterium | reverse complement strand
GTTTTGTTGTTAATAAAAATTTTTAAAGGGGTATATAATTAAAAGATTTAATGATGACTTCTACTTCTTTGTTATTTGATGGACCAAGACCATTCAATAGCCACAAATTCATTCTAGCATGTGTACTATCTTCAGGTGCTGGAATAATTACGGGATTTGATGTTCTGCTACCTTCTATTTTTCTTCTTGTAATATTATTCTTATCAAAGCTCCAAGAAGCAATTTTAGCACCACTGGGATTCGGACCTTCATAACTATCCCATCTAACTATATCTGGCGACCAATACATTACGTGTGTACATACATTTTTTAATTTACTCACTTGCATAGCTACATGTCTTGTGCGCTCTGGATAAGGAGCTGGATTGCTAAACCAAACCGGTTGCACACTATAGGTAAGTAAAAAAGAATCTGCAGCATTATTCCATTTGGAAAACTCAACATCCACTTCACTATTGGCTTGAGTTTGAAAACTATAATCGTTCCAAGTAAATAAACCCAATACTACGCGCTCATTTAATGTAGTAAGATCGCTAGCAGTAGTAAAAATATACGTACCATAACCCATGGTACGAGCAGAAATCAATTCGCTACAATACCATCTGTTATTGACATTGGTAATTTTTAAGTGCAACATACCTGCAGCATCTACCCAAATATTATTGGGGGTAGAAGCAAATTTATTGGGACCTGGTCCAACTTGATTTTCATTGCTATTTTTAAAATTCCAATAATAGCCAGAAAAAAAGATATCGCCCGTTTCCTTCTTTGGTGGCGGATCTCCTTGTTTGCATCCTACTGCAGACAAAACAAGCAAACATGCTAGTAATCTATTCCACATAAATTAACTTTTTTTGTTGGTCAATCATAAGTTCAATTAAGCCTGGTTCCGTAACACGTTGGTTATTTTTATTGATAAAGCTAAAACTCTCCGAAGTTAATTCTAGCTGTATTTCTTTTTCCTCATTGGGCTCCAACATTACCTTTTTAAAAGCCGTTAATTTTTTTACACTTGGTGTTATCGAAGCTACCAAATCATTATAATACAATTGAAGTACTTCTGCCCCTCTTCTTGCACCGGTATTTTTCACTTTACAATTTACTAAAATTTTGGAACCTTTCTTTAAAGTATCAGTAGAAATGCTAATAGGCGCATATATAAATTGAGTATATGATAAACCAAATCCAAAATCGAAACTAGGTTGATATGCATTCATAGAAAAGTCAATGTCTAAATCCTCTGTTCTTTTTCTATCATAATGTACTATGTCGTTACTTGCTGCAGGGTATGTAAACGGCAGTTTGCCACTTGGATTTATTCTTCCAGTTATGCAATCGGCAATAGCTCTACCACCCTCATCACCTGGCAAATAAGCATATACCATAGCATCTACTAAAGGTATAATAGGTGCTATAATTCTTGGTCTATTAAAACAACAAACTAAAATAATAGGTTTACCCAAGCTCGCTAATTGTTTCACCAATTGTATTTGCGCCTCTGGCAAGTCTAAACTTTTTATATTACCTGGCACTTCAGTGCTTGGTAATTCGCCCAAACAAACTACAATTTTATCCGCGCTGTTTGCTTTACTTAATAACTCTTCTGTATTGATGAGCGCATCTAAACTAGCGCCTTGTGCATAGGTTAATAGATTTCCATATTGCTCTTGCAATGCTTGTAAAATAGTTTTCTTACCAGGCGTATTGGTGGTAGTATCTACACCTTGCCAAGTATGTGTCCATGCGCCATTTAATAAATTCAAGGAATGTGCTGCTGGTCCACATACAAGGATCTTATCTTTCTGGGCTACTAAAGGCAATACTGCATTTTTATTTTTTAATAAGGTAAGGCATTCAGCCGCTGCTTGATAACTCAAATTACTATGATCCACAGAGCCAAATGCAGGATAATCTTTTACAGCATAAATAGGATGCTCAAACAAACCAAGATCTCTCTTTAAACTTAAAATTCGCTTTACCGAAAGATCTATACGACTCATGGGTACCGTACCTTCTTTTATCAACTCAACTAATAAATCACAAAACTGAAAATCGTTAGGTACCATGCTCATATCCACACCAGCCATGATAGCCATGCGCACAGCTTCTTTCTTAGTTGCCGCTACGCGATGCAATTGTTCTAACTTATAAATATCTTCCCAATCGGTAACTGCTACCCCTTTAAATTTCAATTCGTCGCGCAATAAGGTTGTTAGGATATCATAATTGGCATGCACTGGCGTGCCATTAATATCGCCTGAATTAATCATTACAGTTTTGGCACCTGTAGCTATAGCTTCTTGGAATGTAGGTAAAAAGTAAGCTCGCATTTCACGCTCCGACAACCACACCGGTGTACGATCTTTACCACTTAATGAAAAACTGTAACCCAAGAAATGTTTCATGCAAGCGGCTACCTTGTACTTGCTCGACACCTCATCGCCTTGCAAACCTTTAATAGCTGCACGTGCCATAGCGCTTGCTAAACAAACATCTTCGCCATAGGTTTCAAAAAAACGCGACCATAAAGGTTGTCTGCCTAAATCTAAAACCGGAGAAAAATTCCAAGGAATACCGCTCGCTCTTGTTTCATAAGCAGATACGGCATTAGCTTGTTCTACCAATGCTGGATTCCATGTTGCAGCTTGTGCAATTTGCTGTGGAAATAAGGTTGCTCCTTTGGTATAATTTGCACCATGAATAGCATCGATACCATATAGAATTGGAATTGGTAATCGGGCTGTTTTTTTATTTTCTTTAATAATTGTTTGATGTATCACATTCCAATTAGGCCCACTAATAGTGCCACTACCACAACCTACATTAAGAATAGACCCTATTTTATATTTACCTATTGCTTCTTGTAATTTGGTAATATCAATGCGTTGCGGTTGTTTTAAATTACAAATACCTCCTTCTGCTACCACTCCTAAATCAATTTGCGTCATTTGCCCCACTTTTTCTTCTATGCTCATCTTTGCAATCAATGAGTCAATAGCTAAATCGCTCCATTTCTGTGCGAATATAGAAGTTGTTGCAAAAGCAAAAACAGTTAAAAAGAAGAGTACTTTAATTTTCATTCTTCACAATTTTAATAGCATCTAAATATATATCTCCGTCTGCTTCTAATTGAATAATCAATTGCTTCACTTTACTTACATCCGCATCTTTAGCTTTGAATGGAAATTTGCTCAATGGAATAGTTACCGTAGTCCATGCCGTATCTGTAAATACTCCCGATGCTAAGCTTGCTTTAAAGCCGTAATAGGTTTGCACATTCGTATAATCTTCTATAGCAAAAGCTACTGGAAAATTTTTAAAGCTTCCTTTCACCGAACGCACTTTCATTTGAATACTTGCCAAGTCTACTATTTCTGAAAAATCTTTGGCTTGCCAATTATTCCAACCGAAACCAATACCTATCCAATTACATCCACCGGTAATCTTATCCCATTTTACATGTAAAGCTTCCGTGCCTTCAAAAACTATTTTATTTTCTTTACTTAAGTTTACACATTGTTTTTCTGGCGACGACCAAACGCTATTATCTAAAGTATTAGCATAAATAGAAACCGCCTTAAAACCCATAATAGCATTCGTATCTGCCGCAGGCATAACATCATACAAGGCTATGGGCTTCATTTGCACTTGAGCCAACTTAGCCACCTCGCAAGAACTAAAGCCAGCGAGCACACACAAACAAATTAGGGGTCGTGCAAATTTCATTTAGAGTTCTAATGGAGCTGATGTGAAACAAATAAAATCAATTTTACATGCCGCAGCACCTAGTGCTTTATCGGCTAAATGCAACATTGATATTTTACCAATCTTATTGGGATTATGAATGCTATTTCCTTTAGGAGTTACCGGCTGACCATTAACCAATGCGGTGATATCCGAGTACTTTATAGAAACTAATTTCCAACCTGTCCAGGTTACATCGATATTAAAGGCATACTCATCCTCATTATTAGCATTAAATACGCCATCTGCATTTTCATCTTCTTTAAATTGGAAAAGCACTTTAGACATATTGGTATTGGGTACACCATAAACTAAGCAGTTGAAATAAACTGCATCTGGATTCGCATTTAAATTCAAGGTGTTTGATGTTGTAGAATATGCCGATGCTGGATAATCAATCAATCCAATCAACCAATCCCAATTTACCGTTCCAGCCATATTTAAATAACTATTACCTTGTACTTTGCTGCTATCTGATTTAATATTAAAATCCATATTAGCACCAGTTTGTACAAACTTTACCCATGCTGGATTGAAACCATTCTCATAATCGGCAATTACTAATGAGGTATTAATAACGCGAGTATTTTTGATTTTAATAGGCACTTGAAAAGTATCCATAACACCATCAATGGTTAGCTTGGCAATGCAATTTTCAGCTGCAAATAAAGGGAAATAAGTAGTAGTGCCATTCCAAACAGTTGAAGCAGCATCTATACTTTTGCTTTGACCGCTAAATACTTTTCTTGCTTTAGAGGTAGTGCCGGTAATCGTAATTTTCCAACTTACAATTTTATTAAAGGTAGCCGAAAAACCTACCGTAGCTCCGCTAGCAAAATCAACAGAATCTTTGTTGGCTTTAAAGTTAGCAAGCACTTTAAAACTGCTATACAATTCTTCGATACTTGGGCCATCTATTTTAGTAGCATCTTTTCTACAAGAAAGAAAAGTGAAACCCAAAAAGCATGTTGCTATTAGTACAATTTTTTTCATTAGAATGTCATGTTATAAATTAATAAAAATTGATTCATCGTATAATCTGGCATAACTAATAATTTATCTTTATAGTTTACCGATTGATATAATGCCGTTATATAGGATTTAGGACTAAAATTGCATTTCAAACCTAAAGCAGTCATTTGTTGCGCCACATCCATCTTTTGATTGGTATAATAATCTACTGTAGTATATACATTTCTGTCAGCTTGGAAATCATTTCCTTTCGATTGGAACCAAATTAAACCACCAATAACTTGTAATTTAGGCGCAAACTCGTAGGTACATCCCGCTTGAAGAGCAAGAGATTTTAAATCAACGTCTTCAACCGCTACCCTACCTGTACGTTGTGTATTTTGAAATCTAAATCCTGCTTGAAATAAGAATGGTTTTTTAGTGCTCATCAACTCATGCAATTTGAAAGTCGATTGTACTTCTGCTTGCAAAAATTGTTTGAGCTGCGTAGTTCCTTGTCCTCTTACTTCTGATAATTTATAAACCGTAGCCTGCAAGCCTACCGATTTAAAACCATTATACGACGCTTTCCAATATGCTCCTATTCTGTTGAACGTAGCTAAGCCATAAGGTAGGATCGCATTGTAAGCCAATGAAGGTCTCATCAAATTAGAAGTAACCCCAGTGGTATAGATATTTTCGCTTCTAACTAAATCCATGATAGATAAAGGTCTGCTTAATTTATCATTGGCATAACTGTTATAATAATTGGTGCTCGCTTGGAAATTAATATTCATGCTCTGCGCTCCTACACTTCTAAAATCCGGACCAACATTCAGATAGGCCAGAGTAGATTCCCATTTATTAT